>JAEURZ010000006.1 GCA_016788905.1 Elusimicrobiota bacterium | reverse complement strand
AGCCTGGCACCTGAGGCGGCAGAGCCGCTGATGCGAGACGAAAAAAGCGGGCTTTTTTACGAACAAAAAAGTGCAGGCCGTAGGCCGCTCCCACGCGGCATTTCTTCTAACGCGGTCGCAGGGACTACGGACAAACTTTTTTATGAAGGGAAAAGGCCCGATTTTTTTGTCGAATCCCGTGGTTCAACTGGGGATTTTGGGTTAACGTCCGTTTCGTTCGGGGGGGGATATGTTCCAGATTTCCCTGGCGTAATCACGGATGGACCGATCGGACGAGAATCGCCCGGCGCCGGCCACGTTCCGGATGGACATTTCCGTCCAGCGGGCCGCGTTTCGGTAGGTTTGATCCACAGATTCCTGAGCGTCAATGTAAGAAGGAAAATCCGCCAGGAGCAGGTAAGGGTCTTGATGCAACAGGGAGTCCACCAAGGGCCGAAACAGCCCGCGGTCTTGGGGTGAAAAGAACCCCGAAGAAACCAAATCCAACACTTCAGAAAGTCGTGGTTCGGATTCATAATAGCGGCGGGGATCGTAGCCCCCGCGCCAGAGGGCTTCGACCTCAGGAACCGTTTTCCCAAAGAGGAAGAAATTTTCTGCCCCCACCGCTTCGCGGATTTCCACGTTGGCGCCGTCCAAGGTTCCAATCGTCAAGGCTCCGTTCAAAGTAAACTTCATGTTCCCTGTCCCGGAGGCTTCTTTCCCCGCCGTTGAAATCTGCTCCGACAATTCTGCCGCCGGGTAAATAAATTCCCCGTTCTTTACATTGAAATTAGGGAAAAAGACCACACGATAAATTCCTCGGGTTTCGGGATCCCGATTCACCACTTCCGCCACGGCATTAATGAACCGAATCACCAGCTTCGCCATGAAATATCCTGGGGCGGCTTTCCCGCCAAAAACGAACGTTCGTGGCACAGGTTTGCTCCCTGGTCTTTCTTTTAGGTCCAGGTAGCGTCGAATAATGTGGAGCGCACTGAGATGCTGACGTTTGTATTCGTGAATACGTTTGACCTGAACGTCAAAAAGGCTTTCCGGATCCACGGCCCAATTCGTTCGGTCCAGAATCAGCGCGGCAAGCCTTTGTTTGTTATGACGCTTGATTTCTCGCCATTTCCCCTGGAACGCGGCATCCTGAGCCAACGGAAGTAGTTTAGGAAGTTCCTCCTCTGAATGGAGAATCCATCGATCCCCGATGGCCTCAGTGATCAGGTGGGAAAGTTCGGGATTGGCACCCACCACGAACCGTCGAGGGGTCACTCCATTCGTAATATTGACAATCTTATTGGGGAACAAATTTTGAAAATCCCGAAGCACATCTTGCTTAAGCAAATCCGTGTGCAGTTGGGCCACCCCGTTAATGGCACGGCTTCCGACTGCCGCCACGTGCGCCATCCGAACGTAACGTTCCCCCGCTTCGTCAATGAGCGACACGCGGCGAATCAGGTCCTCATCTCCCGGACGGTCCTGACGGACTTGTTCTAAAAACCGGCGATTGATCTCGTAAATGATTTCGAGGTGGCGAGGCAGGATAGACCCAAACAAACCCACCGGCCATTTTTCCAGAGCTTCAGGAAGTAAGGTGTGGTTGGTGTAGCAAAATGTTTCCCGGGTGATGGCCCAGGCGGTGTCCCAGGCCATCCCGTGCTCGTCCACAAAAAGGCGCATCAGTTCCGCCACCGCCACGCTGGGATGGGTGTCGTTCAATTGCACCGCAAATTTCTTATGGAACTGGGTGAGGGGATTTTTAAGGGCCAAATTTACGCGGATCAAGTCTTGAAGGGTGCAGGAAACAAAGAAATACTGTTGTTCCAACCGCAGTCTCTTGCCCTCAATCACGTCATCGTTGGGGTAAAGAACCTTCGAAATGTTTTCAGAGGTGATCTTGTCCTGAACCGCACGGTAATAATCCCCACTGTTAAACGCACCGAAATCAAAAGACTCCACGGCTTCCGCTTTCCACAACCGCAGAAGGGCCGCGCTGGGGGAATGGTACCCCGTCATGGGTGTGTCGTAGGCCACGCCATTGACCACCCAATTGGGAATCCAGCGACAAAGAACGCGTCCCCCGGCGTTACGGTAACTTTCGGTACGCCCTCCAAACCCGATCTTGAACGCCAAGTCCGGATGGGGAATTTCCCACGGGTTTCCCCGTCGAAGCCATTTGTCGGTGGTTTCCACTTGGACCCCATCTCGAATCATCTGATTAAAAATTCCAAATTCGTATCGAATGCCGTACCCCTTGGCGGGAATCCCCAGAGTCGCCATAGAATCCAAATAACACGCGGCCAATCGCCCCAACCCTCCATTGCCAAGGCCTGGTTCCTCTTCTTGAGCCAGGACGTCTTCCAGGGTAAGCCCCAAGGCGGTCATCGCCTCTTGCACAGGACCGCTTAAATCCAAATTAATAATGTGGTTGCGAAGATGGGGACCGAGCAGGAATTCGGCCGAGAGATACGCCACCATCCGGCCATCCGGTTGACTTAACCGACCCATGACGTAGTCCATGGACCCGTAGACCCGCTCCCGAACGGTTAACGCCAGGGCTAAGTACCAGTCATTGTTGGTGGCGTATTCGGGGGTTCGCCCGCTGGTCGTTCGCAAATTTCGGACGATGATTTCTTTCAGGTCGCCTTGGGGAAGATTGCCCTTCGTCATGATGATGCCTCCTGGTGTCCTACCGATTCAAGAAACACGCCTTTCGCTAACTCACTATAGAATTATCGGCAAGGGACTGAAAAGGGTTGAATTTCTTGACAGCGGGACGGCCTCGCTTTATAATCCTTTCGTGAGACGACGCGTTCGAGCGCTCTTTTCTGAGCAAGGGGAACTCCATGAGCCCGTGCGACTGGGACTGTGGGTTTTGGTCCTGTTCGCCGTGGGGATTGTGACCCTGTGGTTGTTTTCCCGGATGAGGAGCGGAAACGATTCCCTTTCGGATTTTCCCCTCGAGGCAGAGGAGGTTTCCCGTTTTGTCGTTTCGGCAGGGTCTTTCTCCCGAGGGACTCTTTTGTACAATGTCTTAAAAGACGCTTCCATCTCTCCCGAAGAATCCGTCGCCATTGTGAAAGCCCTTGCCAAACACCTTAACCCGCGCACCCTTAACGCGGGAGACCGTTACGAGGTCCACCACAGCACTTCCGGCGAGTTTCAAAGCCTTTCCATCGTCCGTCGTCTTGAACGATACATTGTCGAATCGGTCCCCCCTCCCGTCCTCGACACACTTACGGAAACTTCACCCGCCGGCCCAACCCTGACCGCGCGAAAAGAAGCCGTCCCGCTTGCGCGAACGCAAAAGACCGCTTCCGGAAACATCTCCGAATCGCTGTGGGCCAGCCTGTCTAAACAAGGCATGGAAGCGAATGTGATTGTGGAGCTGGCCGACATCTTTGCCTGGTCCATCGATTTTTTAACCGAAACCCGAGATGGAGACCGTTTCGCCCTCACCTGGGAAGAGGAACGGACCCCAAACCAGCGGTTGGTCAATGTGCGAATTTTAGGGGCCATTTACGACGGGAGAGCTACCGGCCATCACACGGCGACCCGGTTCATGGGGAGCTATTACGACAAAGAGGGCGGTTCTTTACGAAAAGCCTTCCTTCACGCGCCGCTCAATTTCCGTCGAATTTCGTCGGGCTTCACGAACCGGCGATTCCATCCTATCCTCCGCCGGTGGCGTCCCCACCACGGTACGGATTACGCCGCGGCGACAGGAACCCCCGTGGTTTCCGTTGGGGATGGAACAATTATTTTTCGTGGAAGGAAGGGCGGGTTGGGCAACTTGGTGCAGGTGCGCCACAACGGGACCTACACGACTTACTACGGACATCTTTCCCGGTTCGCCAAGAAGATGGGCCCGGGGACGAAGGTCAATCAAGGGCAGGTGATCGGCTATGTGGGATCCACGGGCCTCTCGACCGGCCCGCACCTGCACTTTGAAATCCTCAAAAATGGAACAACCGTCAACTTCCTAACCCTGAAAATTCCCTCCGCGGGATCCGTTCCCTCCAACAAAAAAATGGCGTTCCAAGCGGAGAGGGACACGATCCTGACCCCGCTTGAAAATCTTTTAACCTCACCAACCTAAAATCCTGCCGCGGCCACCGTCTCCAATACTTCCGCCCGAACCCGGGCTATCTTTTTGCTCATATCTCCAAAAGCGCGAAGAGATCCCTCTTCAAAGACCAATTGCATGACCTCTTTATACTTCCACGCCGGTTGAAAGCCCCGGGGCAAAAGAAGCGGCCAGAAAAACGAACGGCCTAAGACGAGTTGCCCACTCCAGGGGATGACCGCGTTAATCCCCTGATAGAGATAACCCGGGCACTCCCCCGCCTCTTCTTCTCGAATCATTTTACCGGCACCCAGCCCCAGTAAAGGGGAACGGTGTGTCCAATACCGTAAATCTTGTAAATGGAGGATGTTCTCTTTAACGGCAAAAGTGGCCAAGGTGCCCCGGAGACAGGCCCTGTGAGGAGACGATGGCTCTAATCCCCATGGGGCCGGATCAAATAGTTTATGTGGGGAAAACGAAATGATATCGTACTCCCGATTTTGAAAAATAATCCGATCCGGTAGTTGTGCGCTCATACCCTGGCCCCTTTTATCTAAATCCCCGACATCTGATACAAACCCTCCCGACTCTCTATTCGACTTCACCCCAATATCTTGCGACACACCTGCCAAGACGCGCTATCGTGCTGTTTGTCATGCGTTTTAAATAAACAAAGACGCTCCCGGCTTAAACCATTTCCCCACATTGCCCCAGAATCCCCTCCCGAACTTTCCTCGAAAGTGATAGATTCTCCCCTATGAAAAAACTCCTGGCCATCACCTTTTCTTTTTTCGCCCTGAACGGGGCGGCCGCTCCAACAGTCACCATCAAGGGTTCCGACACCATGGTGATTTTAAACCAACGCTGGGCCGAGCGGTATATGGTGGAACGGTCGGACGTGGTGGTCCAGGTCACCGGGGGAGGGTCCGGCACGGGGATCGCCGCACTCCTTTCAGGCTCCACCGATATCTGTGCCTCCTCCCGACCGATGAAAGATAAAGAGCGGGCGGCGCTCAAGGAACTCACGGGGCGGAACCCCGTTGAAATTTCCGTGGCCAAAGACGGTATCGCGGTCTACCTTCACGAGGAGAATCCCTTGAAGGAACTCACCCTGGAACAGGTGGCGCTTATTTACCGACGAAAAGTTTCCAATTGGCGCGAGGTGGGAGGCCCAGATCAAAAAATCATCCTCTATTCACGGGAAAACAATTCCGGCACATACGAGTTTTTTAAGGAACACGTGCTGAAAAAAAAGGATTTCACCCCCTACGCCCAATGCCTTCCGGGAACAGCCTCCGTTGCCAATTCTGTTGCGCGGGACAAACGCGGCATCGGCTACGGAGGAGCCGCATACGCTAAAGGAATCCGATTCTGTGGAATCAAATCTGACGCGAATTCTCCTGGGATCTATCCCAACGAAGAGAATATTTTGGACGGCACCTACCCCATCAGCCGCGATCTCTATTTTTATTTGCGCGGCCCCGCCGAAGGGGCCATTAAAGATTTCATCGCTTTCGTTCTCAGTTCTGAAGGCCAAAGCATCGTCAGCAAAGTCGGTTATTACCCCTTGAAGAAACCCTAAGACCCATGACTCGACAACGACTGATGGAACACGTCATCGAATACGGCATCCGCGTCAGCGCGGGCGTGGCTATCGCGGCCCTTATTTTAATTTTCATTTTTATAGGAAAAGAAGCGGTTCCCCTTTTCACATCGGCTGAGGCTCGGCAGGAAGCGAGCCTTTCTAAACTTTTTTTAGCCCAGGTTCCCGAAGAAGGAGAACCCCCCGGTTACATGTGGCAACCGGTGTCAGAACTCCCGAAATATTCCCTCTGGCCTTTGATCATCGGAACGTTGAAAGTCACCCTGGTGGCCTTGCTGTTTGCGTTTCCCCTGGCCCTGGGGGCGGCCCTCTTTACGTCCGAATTCGCCCCCCCTTGGCTTCGCGAAATCGTTAAACCTGTCATTGAATTATTAGCGGGTATTCCCTCTGTGGTGTTGGGCTTTTTCGCGCTCATTGTCATGGCCACGACGGTTCAAGATTTTTTTGGTCTGGACTACCGATTAAATACCGTCAACTGTGGGATCGCCCTGGGCTTGGCCGTCATTCCGATCGTCTTTACCGTGGCGGAGGACGCCCTCACCGCGGTTCCCCAAAGCTATCGACAGGGGTCCATCGCGTTGGGCGCCACGCCTTGGCAAACCGCCCGCCGAGTGGTTTTGCCGGCCGCCTTTCCTGGAATCTTCGCCGCAGGCATTTTAGGGTTTGGCCGGGCCATCGGGGAAACCATGATTGTGCTCATGGCTTCGGGCAATCAAGCGATCCCGAACTGGGATTTGGGGTTAGGGTTCCGCAGTTTGTCGGCCACGGTGGCCTCTGAACTCGGAGAAGTGGTCCGAGGAAGCCCCCATTACCATGTGCTCTTTTTTATCGGCGTCCTCCTCTTCATTTTTACGTTTACCATTAATCTCCTGGGCCAAGCCTGGGTCGGACGGATGAACCGGAGACTTACGGGGAAACGATGAAACGGCTCTGGATAAATTTCACCAGCGTCTTTTTCACCGTGGCCACGGGTCTGGCGTGTCTCGCTTTAACCCTCATGGTGGCCCTGATCCTGGGCAACATTGTTCGCCACGGGATCGGGCATATTTCCTGGACCTTTCTTTCCCAAGCTCCACAGCACGGCATGACGGAAGGCGGTATTTTTCCCGCTATTTTCGGAACCGCCGCCCTCGTCCTTCTGATGACCCTGGCCGCGGTGCCCTTAGGCGTCTCCACCGCCATATACCTCCAAGAATACGCCCCCAAAGGATCCCGTTGGGTTCACCTGGTTCGCCTGGCCATTCAAAACCTGGCGGGCGTGCCGGCCATCGTTTTTGGTTTGTTCGGATTGGGGTTTTTCATCCAATTCGTGGGGCGTGGGCTCGACACATTTTTTTTCGGGGGGGATCTCTATTTCGGCCAGCCGGCCATTCTGTGGGCCGCGCTAACCCTGGCGCTCTTGACCTTGCCCACCGTGGTGGTGTCCACCGAAGAGGCCCTTCGTGTGGTTCCCCAAAACCATCGGGAAGTCGCCTATTCCCTCGGCGCCACCCGCTGGCAAATGGTCCGACATGTGCTGTTGCCCCAGGCGGTGGGAGGTATTTTAACGGGGACCATTTTGGCCGTGAGCCGAGGAGCCGGGGAAGTGGCGCCTATCCTTTTTACCGGGGCCGCCTACTTTTTGCCCCACCTGCCCACACGGCTTAACCACCAGTTCATGGAATTGGGCTACCACGTGTACGTTTTGGCGACTCAATCGCCGGACGTGGACGCCACCATGCCCATTCTCTACGCCACGGTGCTTGTCCTCTTGGCCCTGACCTTTGGGCTTAATTTCACGGCCATCATCATTCGATCCAAAATTCGACGGAGGCTCCAGGGCCGATGAGCCTTTCCACCCCCGCCCTTAAAGAAAAGATCCGCGCCCGTCAGATTCGTATCACCGCGGGAGACAAAGCCCTTTTGGAAGACGTCAGCCTTTCTCTCATTCAGAACGAAATATTGGCCATCATCGGCCCCGCCGGAAGCGGCAAAACCACCTTTTTACGATGCTTGAACCGCCTGACCGATTTGGAAGACGGGCTCACCATCTCGGGTGAACTTCTGTTGGATGACGACAATATTTTAGCGCCTGGAATCGATGTCTCCGCTATCCGCCGCCGTGTCAGTATGGTGTTCGCCACTCCCACTCCACTCCCCATGTCCATTGCGGACAATCTCCGGTTGGGTCTCCGATTTCAAAACAAGAGCGCGGACTTTGAACAACGATTGGAAGAAAGCCTCCGGGCGTCGTTTCTCTGGGACGAAGTGAAAGACCGCTTGAACCTCTCGGCGTTGGCTCTTTCCGGCGGACAACAGCAACGCCTATGTCTCGCCCGCAGTCTCATGCTGCATCCCGAAGTGCTCCTTTTGGACGAACCCTGTTCGGGCCTCGACCCCATTTCCACAGCAAAAATTGAAGAAGCCATGCAGGGCCTCAAAAAAGTCATGTCGATTGTGCTGGTCACCAACAACGTAAAACAAGCTTCCCGGACATCGGATCGGACCGCTTTTCTCCTCATGGGGGAACTGGTGGAACTCTCCGAAACGGGGCAACTTTTCACAAACCCTAAAGAACAGAGGACCGCGGATTATGTCTCCGGACGTTTTGGCTGATCTCCCTCTTCAACCCGCCCCGGAGACTCTCTCCGCGCCCCCCGTCATCGAGACCCGGGGCCTCAATCTCTATTACGGGAATTTCCACGCGTTAAAAGATGTGACCATCCCGATTCCGCCCCGTACCATCACCGCTTTCATCGGGCCATCGGGGTGCGGTAAATCCACTCTTCTCAGAACGTTCAATCGAATGAACGATCTCATTCGGGGGGTACGAATTACAGGCGAAGTCCTTCTGGACAGCCAAACGATTTTAGGACCGGGGATCGACCTTATTTCCCTCCGCAAGCGAGTGGGCATGGTGTTTCAACGCCCCAATCCGTTCCCTATCTCCATTTTCGAAAATGTGGCCTACGGCCCACGTGTTCATCATTTCAAGACCCAACAACGTCTTCCGGAAATAGTGGAACAGTCCCTTCGCGCCACTGGCCTTTGGAAAGAAGTCAAAGACAAACTGAATGAACCCGCCCTCACCCTCCCCCCAGAACAACAACAACGCTTGTGCATCTCCCGGCTCTTGGCGGTGAAACCCGACGTTTTGCTCATGGACGAACCCTGTTCCGCGCTGGACCCCATCGCCACCCAGCGGATTGAGGAAATGATTTTAGGTTTGAAGGAACAGTATTCCATCGTCATCGTCACCCACAACATGCAGCAAGCCGCTCGGGTGTCTGCCATGACCGCTTACTTTTACCTGGGAGAACTGGTGGAATTCGGCCCCACCGGTCGTATTTTCACCAGCCCCCAAGAAACACGCACGGAACAATACATCACGGGACGATTCGGCTAACCCACCACTGGGAGGAGATGAAAAATGGAACGACATTTCGATGAGGATTTACGACTCTTAAAAGAACGCCTGCTCCGCATGGGTTCCATCGCGGAAGAAATGATTCAAAAAGCCGTCAAAGCACTTTACGAACGACGCGACGAATTGACCTCGGAAGTGTTCGAACTCGAGAAACAGGTCAACCAGATGCACGTGGAGATCGATGACCGGTGCCTTAAACTGATCGCTTTGCACCAACCCATGGCCATTGATTTGCGTCTCATCGCTTCGGCCATGAAAATCAACACGGATCTCGAACGCATCGCCGACCAGGCGGTGAACGTCAGCCAAACGTGCCATTACCACCTCCTAAAAGAAACCCCGGTCCCTGAAGTGGCGTTGCTCACCCGAATGTCTGAGATCAGCCAAAAAATGCTTCGGGATAGTTTGGACGCTTTTGCTCGAAAAGATGTGGAATTGGCCAAAAGCGTCTTTACTCAGGAAGAAGAGGAAGACAAATTAAAAACAACAGCGTTGACCTCTCTGATTGAACGACTAAAAAATGATCCGGAACGATCCTGCCAATACGTCGATTTAATTCTGCTTTCCCGCAACCTCGAACGGATTGGCGATCACGCCACCAACGTGGCCGAGGATGTCATTTTCATGGTCCAAGGCAAAGACATCCGCCACCACTTGGGGGACCCCATCAACTAGTTTTTTTGAATCCCAATATCTTTTTTGTGAGGGATGAAATCGCCATTTTCTGAATTTGAGATTTTTTCACCCAACGGGCCCCTTCGGCCGTTGTGATCACATCCGATTTCCAAATAGACACACGCAAATCCCTGTGGGACAACACGTGCCGGATTTCTCTCAATCGAACGAGTGGGGCGTAAGATTTTCCCTCTGCCTCTTTCCTTTTACCATGGGTCTCGACCAGAGGAATTTCCCATAGACCGCCCCAAAGACCGCCCAGGGGGCGACGACGCAAAAGGAACTTTCCTCCCCGCTGAACGAGAAAGGCGTTCAAGCGTACCACCCGTTTCACTGTTGCCTTTCGCGAAAGGGGCAATCGATCCACCCAGCCGTTTTTATGAGCCCAACAGAGATCCGAAAGGGGGCAAACCTCGCACGCGGGGGAACGAGGCAGGCAGACGGTCGCTCCAAAATCCATGAGGGCCGAATTAAAATGGCGTGCCCCCTTGGGAGGAAGGAGCGCCCGCGTGAGGGTCCATATTTTTTTTTGCGTCTGGGGTTCTCGGGTCTCACGTTTGATTCCAAAAATTCGGGCAAAAACGCGAATCACATTTCCATCCACTAACGCTTCGGACTGGTCGTGGGCAAAAGACAAAAGCGCCCCGGCTGTGTAGGGGCCAACCCCGGGAAGAGATTGTGCCTTTTCAATCGAGGAAGGGACTTCCCCCCCGTAGTCACGAACCAACATCCGGGCGGCCCCGTGAAGGTTTCGAGCACGGGCGTAATAACCTAACCCAGCCCACCGTTCCAGCACGTTTTCTAACGGCGCCCGAGCCAGATGGCGAACCGTGGGAAAGGATTTCATAAACCGATGGAAATAAGGGATGACCGTACGGACCGTGGTCTGTTGGAGCATGAATTCTGAAACCAAAACGTGGTAAGAGTCAAAGGTGCCGCGCCACGGAAGAGCATGGCGACCATGAACCCAATACCAGTTGAGAAGTTTTCGGCGGAGACCAGCACGCTGGGCAGGTGAAATAAATGGCATGATGTGACGGTTGTAGATATTTCCTCGGAGATCATACTACCACTATCCTGAGCAAACCGCAGTTGATTTTTGTTTTTTGTATTTCTACTATTTTTTCACTAAAACTATGACACCCGCGCTTCCATGATTGATGTTAAAAACCTGACAAAAGAATACGGATCCACCCGGGCCGTGACCGATGTTTCCTTTACCGTAAACCCAGGCGAAGTGGTCGGTCTTCTGGGTCCCAACGGGGCGGGAAAAAGCACAACCCTTCGTGTTCTGACGGGCTACCTTCCGCCCACCTCAGGCGTTATAAAAATGGGGGGATGGGATGTCCAAGAAAATCCCATGGACGTTCGTCGTCGCGTGGGATATCTTTCGGAAGCTAACCCTCTTTACGAATCCCTGGGGGTATGGGAATCGCTTCGACTTTTCGCCCGACTCAGGGAAATCCCTGAAAACAGGATGGACAGCCGGATTGATGAAGTGGCGGAACAGTGCTCCTTGTTGGAGGTTATGTCGAAAGACGTGGGCGAACTCTCAAAGGGTTACCGTCAACGACTGGGGTTGGCCCTGGCCATTTTGCACGACCCCCAAATCCTCATTTTAGACGAGCCTACGTCAGCGCTTGATCCCAACCAACAAAAAGAGGTGCGTGATCTGATCCTCCGCTTGAAGGAGAAGAAAACCGTCCTCCTCTCCACCCATATTCTGCCGGAAGCCCAGAAAATTTGCGACAGGATCTTGATTATCCACAAGGGAAAAATTGCGGCTCAGGGAACCCTAGAGGAGTTACAAAAAGGGGTCACGAGGACCCAAACCTTTTACGTCCGACTGAGGGGCCCCGCCGATCGGGTGTCTGCAAAACTGCGGTCCCTTCCGGGGGTGACCGCGGTGGAACATATTGACGACGCGGAACCCGGTTGCCCTGGGTTTCGCGTCTCCGCTTCCGAAGACTTGCGGGAGCAGATGGGTCGCCTGGCCGCGGAAACCGGATGGCCCCTCATGGAACTGCGCCGTCCCACCGCCGCCTTGGACGATATTTTCCGACAATTCACGGAGGCGAAATGAGGGTTTCTCGGGCCTGGCTTTTGACGAAGAAAGAGTGGAAAGAATCCTTTAACTCCCCCATGCCGTACATTGTTCTTGTTCTTTTCTTTTTGTTGCAAGGCTGGTTTTTTACCAGCTCCCTTTTCTTAGGGGGCCAAGCCAACCTGGACTCTTTTTTCGGAACACTGCCCCTGATGCTTGGAATTTTCGTGCCCGCCTTGACCATGCGCCTTTTTTCCGAGGAGTTCAAGACAGGGACCATCGAAACACTCGCCACACTCCCCCTGGATGACGCCGAAATTGTGATGGGGAAATACGGGGCTATTCTTTCAATTTGGCTGATCATGGTCCTATTCTCCCTCCCCTATTTCGGTATCTTAATCGCGTTGGGCCCCCCGGATTTCGGACAAATGGCTGGCGGTTTTTTTGGGACGATCCTTCTGGGCGCGTTCTACGGATCGCTTGGCCTGTTGGCTTCCTCATTCACCCGAAGTCAAGTGGTCGGGTTCCTGCTCGGCTTTCTGTTTTGTTTTGCGTTCTTCATGGTGGGACAGGCCGCGGATTACATGCCTGGCGTACCAGGCCAACTGTTGTCTTTCCTGGGAGTGAACCGGCACTTCGAAGGGTTTTTAAAGGGCGTGGTGGACACCCGAGATATCCTCTATTTTTTATCGGGGACCTTCCTGGCTTTGACGGGAACCTTGGCGAGTTTTAACGCCCGGAGATGGCGATGAGCCTCCCCGCGCACAACCAACGTCAATTCCGTTTGAGCCTTCTTTCCGGGACCGGGGTTCTGTTGGTCCTGGGAGCACTGATTTTCGCTAACCTTTTGGGAAACCATTTTTTTGCCCGATGGGATTGGACGTCGGGTGGACGGTATTCGCTTTCCCAGGCGAGCGTGGACCTGGTGAACGGACTGGAAGATCCTGTGTTTATTCGGTTGTATCTCTCCCCGGGTTTGCCTCAACCCTACGAGAGCCAGGGACGCTATATCCAGGATTTGCTGAATGAATGGCGTTCCTCCAGCCGAGGAAAGATTTCACTGGAAACCATTGCCCCAAACGGGTCGGATGAAATGGACCGAGAATTCCGCCGCTTGAACATCCAGCCGGGACGTTTCACCCAGGAGAGCGCGGACCAATTCCAGGTTCGCGAAGGCTATATCGCAATGGTTATCCACTATCAAGACAAACAAGACATCATTCCTTTTGTTCAGGACGTCAACACCCTGGAATACGAATTAGCCAGCCGAATCCGTGTGATGAGTCAGGAGAAAAAGAAAACCTTATTTTTCATTTCGAATCACAACGAGGTGTCTCCCAACTTCATCAAGGAGGGTCCTGCGGGCCGTCTCTTTGAAGAGTTCCATGTGGAACCCACTCAATTGAGCACCCTCGATTCGGGCCTCACACCCGACGCGATCTTTCTATTGGGTCCCCAGTCCAAGTTGTCGGAAGAGGAGCTTTCTGTTTTGGACACGTATGTTTCTTCGGGAATACCTCTCGTGGTCGCGCTCAACCGCCGGGTCGTCTTTCCCCAAAATTTCCGATCCATGGCACAGGACACAGGTTTAGAATCGTTCTTGGAACATTACGGGATACGCGTGGAACGGGAATTCGTCATGGACAACCAATGCCGTAACATTGGGATGCAATCGAAAGGGTCCGCCTTCTTGGTTAAATATTTTCCTTTCATTATGGCGGACGCGCTTCAGCGGGAGAACCAAGCCCTGAAAGGGATTGACGTCTTAAGTTTCCCTTTCGCTAGCGCTTTAACGTCAACGCTAGGGTCCCCCTCCACCTTAACCTTCACCTGGATGGCTCGATCCTCACCGAACAGTTGGGTTTGGCCGGGCTTTTACAACGTGGACCCACCGAACATTCAAAAACAGATGGAGTCCGAACCTCCCACATCCTTTAAGCGCGTGGGGCGGGACAAGGACCTGGGCCCCTTCACTCTGGCCGCGCTGGTGGAAGGGTCCACCGTTTCTTTCCGGGAACCCCAACAACCCGCCCCCCAGATTAAACTGGTGGTGATCGGGACATCCTTTTTTGCCAATCCACAAATACCCAACGCTCCGGGCAATCCCCTTTTTCTTCTTTCCCTGGCCCGATGGTTAACTCAGGACGGAAATTATCTTTCCATTCCGCCCAAAAGTTCACCGTTCCGCCCGTTAAAACCCGTCCCCCCCTGGGGACGTCCCTTGATTAAAGTCGTGGGATACTTCTTTGTTCCTTTCCTGGTCATCTTGGCGGGATTCCTTCACTGGCAAAATCGTGTCCGAACCCGTGAAAAGATTCACGGGATTTATTCGCGTCGGGAGATACCTCCGAATGCCTAAATACCTCCGGACCTTGGCCGTGGTTCTTTTTGTTCTGGCGGCGGCCTATATCCTTGTTCTTATCCCCCGCCCCCCCTCCGGACCCAAAACACCGGATGTGCCTGAAAAAATTCAACGGTTTTCTCTCACCCGCCCAGCCCACTCCATCACAATGGAATCAATGGAAACAGGATGGAGAGTGACCTCGCCTGTCAACGTCCCCGCGAATGAAGGAAGCGTGGTGAGCTTTCTGGCCGGCCTGCGTTCTCTGACCCTGGAAAAAGTGATCAGCCACCGACCGGAAAGTCATGCCCTGTATCGCCTGGACAACGCCCAGGGAATTCTCTTAAAAGTGTGGGGAGAAGGTGCCCAAGAACCCCAAGGATGGATCATCGGGAAGGACTCCCCAACGGGCGGAAACGTCTTCGTTCGATTGGAAACGGGTTCGGAGGTCTATTTGGCCAAGGGACTGAGCCGAGCTTATGCGGAAGCCGATCTCCACGCTTGGCGTGAAACACGCTTGCTCCCCCTTCCCGCCGATGAGGCCGTTCAGGCGGTTGAAGTTCGCCGGGGAAAAACAAGCCTCCGCGTGGAGCGAAGTTCCACCTCCTGGACCGTGAACGGAAAACCCGCCAATTCCGAGATTGTGGACGAACGGGTCAACAGCCTTCGCTATGTAAGCGCCGATGAATTTGTGGACCCGCCGGAATCCGTGGCCCTTTTAGCCGAGAAGAGGAACCTCCCTTCACGCGAAATCGTCGTCATTTTATCTTCCGGAAAAAATCACGTTTTACGTGTGCTCAAGGAAATCCAAGGCGATTCCCCCCGCACGCTTTTTCAACGGGACGAAGATCCTCACCTCTTTTCTCTGTCTCAACCCGTCGTCTGGCTGACCCTCACTGAGAAGGAACTTTTACCGAATTAGCGGAATTGGGACGAAATCTGATATAATTCAAAAGGTTTAAAGAACCTACCCCATGTCAAACGGAATCGTGCTCGTCCTTTCGGCTCCTTCGGGCGCCGGGAAGTCCACTCTTTGCCAAGCGCTGGTCGACCGGCGGGCGGATGTGCGCCTTTCGGTGTCTTGCACCACGCGAGGACCCCGGCCGCTGGAGGTGGATGGCCAGGACTATTTTTTCGTTTCAGAACCGGCGTTTAAAACAAAGATTCAGCAGAAAGAGTTGCTGGAATGGGCTGAGGTCCATGGGAATTATTATGGAACACCTAAAGCCCCGATTGAAGCCCATCTGTCCGAAGGGTTGAACGTGGTGATGGACATTGATACTCAGGGCGCCCAGTCGGTCAGGAAAGTGTTTCCCGAGAGCGTGTTGGTTTTTATCGCCCCCCCCTCGTGGAAAGTGTTGGAAGAACGGTTGCGGGGCCGTAACCAAGACGATGAAACCACGATTCAACGGCGACTGGCCAACGCCCGGGCGGAAATGGAACAAGCGGCGCATTACGACTACCTGGTAACAAACGATCATATCGAAGACGCCCTGGAAGACCTACTGGCGATCCTTCGTGCCGAACAACGACGCGTCCCCCGCCTTGGTCTGCAAGAATCGGGCTGGGCGCCCACACTTTAGCGTTTTATTCGAGGAGGATTCCCCACGTGACTAAAAAGGAAAAAATCGAACTGACGACGGCTGATGCGGCCGTCAATTTAGATGCCCCGCTCAGCCAACTGCTCCTCACCGTCACTCACGACAAGTACCGCATGATTTCCCTCGTGACCCGTTGGGCCAAAGAAATCAAACATCGAGACCAGTCCACTCTTCAACCCCAAGAACTTTTGGCCCAATCCCTACGGGAAATTTTAGGAAAAAAGGTTTCTTTAGAAGACATTGAAAAACTTCCCCCACCCCCTAAAACGGAAAAGAAGGATTTGGATTTCACTTTCCCGACCATCAGTCTGAAAGATGAACCTACGAACGAGAAAGCGGGCGCGGGAGAATCAGGCTCAGTGAAAAAGTAACCCCCCCCCACCCATGGCGGTATTGAGCGGCAAGACAATTGTCCTTGGTGTTTCGGGAAGCGTGGCGGCGTATAAAGCCGCTGAAATCGCTCGGCGGTTAATTGAGGCCGGAGCCCAAGTCACCGCGGTGCTCACAGCGGGCGCGCAACGGTTTATCACCCCGCTGACGTTCACCGCCATCACGGGGCGACCCGCGCTCACGGATGCGTTCTCTCTCCCAGAGGGGGCCATGCCTCACCTGGAATTAGCCAAAGGGGCCACCGCGGTGCTTGTGGCCCCGGCCTCCGCCAACATTTTGGCCCGCCTGTCCGGTGGCCAAGCGGACGATTTACTCACGTCCATTTGCCTCGTCACCCGCGCTCCTGTCTTCCTCGCGCCCGCCATGCATGAACCCATGTGGACCAACCCCGCCACCCGACGAAATGTGGAAACCCTTAAAGGGTTCGGTCATCGGTTTTTGGGACCGGAGACCGGCGCATTGGCATCGGGCGATCAGGGGCTCGGTCGCCTCTTAGAGACGGGAACCCTGGTGGAGGAACTCGTTCGAGCCCTGGCACCGCAAAGATAAATTTCAACGATGCTTTCTTGGGAAAATCGGAAGCTGGTTATTACCGCTGGTCCCACCCGCGAAGCGTTGGATCCTGTCCGTTTTCTTTCCAACGAATCATCGGGCCGGATGGGATGGGCTTTGGCGGAGGCCGCTCAAAAAGCGGGGGCACAAGTGACTCTCGTGGCCGGCCCCACAAACCTGGATTTCCCGAAAAACATAAAGGTGATCCCTGTGGTGACGGCTCGGGAAATGTTGACCGCCACGCGAAGGGCCGCACGGGGCGCCCACGCCGTGGTGGGGGCCGCTGCCGTGGCGGATTGGCGTCCCATAACCGTTTCGCGGACCAAACTCAAAAAGAATGGGAGACCCATGGTTCTTCGACTCACACCAAATCCGGACATTCTGGGAACACTGGCCGCGGAACGGCGTGGTCCTTTCCCCCGCCTGGCGGGATTCGCCCTGGAGACCCAAAAGGTCCTGGCCCACGCGAAGAAAAAGATGTCCGCCAAAAACCTGGACATCATCGTTGCCAATTCACCCGCTTCTCTCGGAAGCTCACGAACTCAAGCGTGGATCCTCCGCCCGGGAACAAGGCCCGAACGGTTTGGCGGCAGCAAAATCGATTTAGCGCGCCGACTTCTGGCCAAACTTCTCACCTCCGTTCAAAACCATGGCCGATAATCCCCGGGAAGAATTAGCCCATTTAACGGCTTCCTTGCGCCGAACGGTTGAACTCAAAAAGGCACGGTTGCTTTCGGGGAAGAAACCGAGCCTCTCTGTGGCGCCGCCCCAAAAACAAAAGCCCCCTTCGCCCAAACCCCCAGCCTCAACATCAACGTTGGACACCTTTCAAGATGATACCTCCCTTTCCAAAGGGGAACGTTTAACTCGGTTACGGGACCACATCGGCGACTGCCAGAGGTGCCCCCTTGGTTCATCGCGAATCCAGTTGGCCTATGGCGTGGGAAACCCCGACGCCCGAGTCCTTTTTGTTGGCGAGGGGCCCGGGTATGCGGAAGACCGAAAGGGAGAACCTTTTGTTGGCCCCGCGGGACAATTGCTGGACAAAATTTTAACAGCCACAGACCTCTCCCGCCTGCCCCAAGAGCCATCCTGGAAATGGGTGTATATTGCAAACATGGTCAAATGCCATCCCCTGATTGACCCGTCAGACAACACCAAGAGGGGAAACGATCGTCCTCCAACACCCGAGGAAATGGCCGTCTGTTCCCCATTCCTTTTGGCGCAGATCCGTATTATCCGGCCGCTCTTCATCGTCGCCTTGGGCGCCACAGCGGGGAAGGCGCTTCTCAAAACAGAAGAAGCCATTTCGAAATTTAGAGGGAAATGGGTGGATTTTCGTGTGGAAGGACTGCCAACGCCCATTCGGTTTCTCCCCACCTATCACCCCGCCGCGCTCCTCCGAAACCCTGCCCTCAAGAAAGATGTATGGGAAGACATGAAAAACCTCAAGGCAGCGCTCGCGGCCGCCGTGGGCACCGCAACGTAAACGTGCCACCGATGCCATTGGCCGAAGTGGGCTTCCCCATTCCGCTCCGGCGCGTGTTTGATTACAAAATCCCCCCCGCATTGGACAAAAGTGTTCGACCCGGCCACCGCGTGTGGGCCCCGTTCGGTCGACGGGCACGCCAAATGGGGATCGTGCTCCGATTGCATGAACCGGAAGCGGGCGGTCTTTCCCCTTCCGATTTAAAAGAACTTGACGGATTGGTTGAGCCCGAACCCGTATTAGAGAGTCGGGATTTGGCCTTGGCCCATTGGATGAGCCAACGCACCGCCTGTTCCCTCGGGGAAGCCCTGTTCACGGTTTTTCCCTTGGGTCGGCGCCAGCCCCCGAAACGCCCCTCTTCCCGTCCCCTCCGAGTGAAAGAGTCCCCCACCCCTTTCCAGCCCACCGCTGATCAGTCCAACGCGCTGAAAGCTCTCCTTCCCGCGCTTGGGTCCAACGATCATCACCGGTTCCTCCTTCAAGGGGTTGCCGCCTCCGGGAAAACAGAGGTCTATCGGCGGGTGATCTCGGCGGCTCTCGAGACCGGGCGTGGGGCCTTGCTTCTCGTTCCGGAAATTGGGTTGACCCCCCAAATGGAAGACCGCCTGCGAGGTTGGTTTGGGGAGACCTTGGAAATTTGGCACAGCGAAATGGCGGACGGGGAACGGTGGCGCGTTTGGCGTCGCGTCCGGGAAGGTACCGCTCGTGTCATTGTGGGCCCGCGGTCTGCCCTCTTTTTGCCCATGGCACCCCTTGGAACCATTATTTTAGATGAAGAACACGACACCTCGTACAAACAGGACAATACCCCCCACTACCACGCCCGGGACATGGGGGAAGAAAAAGCCCGCCTCCATGGGGCGCTCTTTATTTTAGGGAGTGCGACCCCCTCGCTCGAGACCCACGTACGGGCCCAGAAGGGAGAGATTCAACGGCTCGTTCTTTCACGTCGCGTTGAAAACAGGCCGTTTCCAACCGTTCGGTTGGTGGACATGCGAAAAGAAGGATGGTATTTTTCCGATTCGCTGGTGTCGGCCCTGCGAGAGCGGCTCGAGCGGGGGGAACAATCCATGTTGTTCTTAAACCGGCGAGGCTACTCCACCCATATGGAATGTCAGGGATGCGGGTGGGTTGCCCGTTGTCCAAACTGCCAGGTCAGCCTCGTGCTTCACCGCCCAACCGTAGGGCCCGCCACGCTCCGTTGTCATTCCTGTGACCACGCGGCGCCTCTTCCAAACCCATGTCCCGCCTGCTCCGGACCCCTATTTAAAATGTCTGGGCGAGGGACTCAACGTGTGGCCGCGGACGTTGCCTCTCTTTTTCCTAAAGCCCGAATCCTCCGATGGGACCGGGACGCTGTGGCGGGCCGACACGGGCACGAACGGATTTATCGTGAAGTGAATGAAGGACGGGCGGACATGATCATCGGAACCCAAATGATTGCCCAGGGACATGATTTCCCTCACCTGACGTTGGTGGGGGTCTTGGACGCCGACCGGTCCCTATCTTTCCCCGATTTCCGGGCAGCGGAACGAACGTTTCAACTGCTGATGCAAGTGGCGGGACGAGCCGGTCGGGCCGAACGGCCCGGCGAAGTGTTGATCCAAACACGCCATCCCGACCACTACGCCCTGCGCGCCGCGGCGGATAGAAACTTTGACGCTTTTGCCACAAACGAAATGGCCTACCGTCAAGAATCAGCTTACCCTCCTTTCACCCGGATGACCCATGTCCTCATCCGCGCCCGCACTGAAAAAAGTGCGGAAGAGGGATCGGAAACCTTTGTCCGATGGATGGAGGATGGCCCGCCCTTAATCGGTGCCGTCTACCTGGGCCCCGCCCCAGCGTTTCACCGGGTCAAGGCCGGGTGGGCTCAATGGCAGGTGGTGCTCAAATCGTCCTTGGAGTGTTTCTCCCCCATGATGGCCCGGGCGAATTCTTTTGTTCCTCCGACCGGCGTGGGCGTGGGCCTGGACGTTGACCCGGAGGGGATGGCGTGATTTTTTACCTCCTTATTTTTCTCACTCCCTTTAGTCTCTTTCTGTCCTTCCTTCCCGCCACACTCCCCAAGGGGATGGATGGGTTTTGGACCACCGCCGCATGGACGCTTCTCCCGCAGGGCCCCGCCACCCTTCCTCTGCCCATTCTCCTTGGCCAGGGAGCTCTTCACCTCTTTCCCTTCGGTTCCCCCGCTTTTCGTTTGAATCTTATGGGAGCCCTCCTGGCCGCACTCACTGTCCCGCTCGCGTTCCACGCGCTCACACTGGCAAAACCTCGTTCAGCCCCTGGTCCGACTTTTTTTGAATTGGAAGAAAACAGAAAGTGGTCCACTCTTGTTTTGGCTGTCCTCGCCCTCTGGTTTTTTTCGCCTGGCGTTTTTCGGTTGGGCACATCGGGACTCTTGGCCGCGACCAACCTGTTTTTCCCCGTGTTCGCCCTGGAACGATTTCTTTCCTGGAGCCGATCCCCTCCGCGTTTCGGTCAACGCTGGATCAGCGGTTTTTGGGCGGCCTTCGCCAGCGGATTGGCCCTCACACTGGATCTCCGGTGGGCGCTCCTCCTTCCGGGACTCCTGGCCTTGCACCATTCTTTCCGAACAAGAGCTCCCTCCCCGAACCAACCAGCAGAATCTCTATTCAAAAGAATTCTCATCCGGCTCACCCGCATGACTCTCGCGGGGATAGGAGTCGGGTCGGCCTTTGTTTTCCCCTGGATCCTTCTCACCGCGTGTCAAGTGGCCACCGTGGACCAATTGATCGATGCCCTTCCCACCCTCATGACCACAGGGATATTTTCAGTGGATGATGTTCCGAATAAATTTATTCTGATTCGAGAAGCCCTCCAAACCTCCTTTGAGATGTTAACGTGGGGAGGTCCCCCCATCGCCCTGTGGGGCTGTTATTGTTCTCTCCGTTCCAATCGGAAACAGGGATCAGGCCTTCTTTATCTTTGGCTCTTTGGCGCGATTTTGATCCCCCTTGTTCCCGGCCGTGATCCTTCGATTTTTCCTGTTGTCGCAGGCCTCTTTCTGGCCCTTTTTTTCGCTGGGGGTTTAAAAAGTATTTTATCCCGTTCCGTCCGGGGCCCCGCGGCCGCTTTCTTTCTTCTCCCGATAGCCCTGTTTAACTGGATTCCTTTTGGGTTTCCTAGAGCGCCAATGGTGGAAAGCCAGACAGCCGATATGTTCCGTTCCCTCCCAAAGGACAGCGTTTTGGCCTGGACCCGATGGGAAACGGCGGGGGCCGTCCTCTACGCCCAGAACGTTTTAGGGAAACGGCGGGACATCAATCTCCTCCCCAGCCTAGACCCCAACGCCCCCATCCCCAAACCCGGCCGCCCCTTTTATGTGGAAACCCCGAAACTCCTTTCGGGGTCTGGAAAAAACGCGACCCCTGTGGGGTTCGTATTTCATCCCACACCACTCGATCGACTCCCTTCCGCTTTTGACGAGGTATCCCAGGGAACCCTCCCTGTCCTTTTGGCTGAAACACCACCCTCCGCCCCTTCTCTTTCTAAAACTTACGAACAGTTGGGGCAGGCTTTCCGAGACCTGAATCGACCCGACCAGGCTGAAGAAGCGTTTCTGACCGCCATCGCCATCGACCCGTCCAACGGTTCCGCCAGCCGGTCCCTGGGGCAACTGTTTCAAGACTATGGAAATGTCCAAAGAGCTCCCGCGGCCTTTGCCCGAGCCAGCCGGTTTCTCCCACGGTCCGAATCCCTCCTATCCCAATGGGCGAACGCGGAATTTCTCAATGGGAATCTCATTAAAAGCATCGCTCTCTTGCGCGAAGCCGTTGAATTGAACAAAGGGAACGAAAAGCTTCGCTCCCAATTGGCCGACCTTTACGATCGGACAGGCCAGACCAAGTCCGCCATTGTCCAGTGGCGTATCCTCTCCGTACAACAACCAAACGAAAAGACGTATTACTGGAGGCTAACGCAAAGCTTAGTCGCTGCCCAAGAATGGGACAGAGCCTTCCACAACATCATCGGGTATTTGAATTTTGATTTAACAGAAGAGGAACGAGAAGCAGCAATCTCATTAAAAACGTCCCTGAGAAAAGATCCAAACCAAAAGGGAAACCCCCAAGAGGGCCAATCTAAATCATAATACGGGAGTTGATGGTGGAGGTGTTTCGGTAAGTTTATTCGCCGCGGAGAAGTCGAAGAAACTCACTGTCCGTGGAAAGAATCAGAGTGCTGTCTTGAGGAATTGACTTCTTGTACGCCTCGAGCGTTCGAATAAATTTATAAAAACTCGGATCGGAGTTCATGGTTTTGGCGTAGATCCGGATGGCTTTTCCGTCGGCGGTTCCCTTAAGCGTTTCCGCCCGTCCGTAGGCTTCCGATTCGATCTCTTTCAAATCTTTGCTGATTTTTCCTTCGATCTTAGCCTTTTCCCCTTGACCCACGGAGCGAATACGCTGGGCGATCCGTTGCCGCTCCGAAATCATACGGTCATAAACCTTGGCTTCAACGCTTTCTTCGTAGGCAATCCGCCGAAGTTGAACATCAATCAGTTCTATTCCAAACTCTTTAAGTCCAGCCTTGGCCTGATCGATGATTTGGGCACTCAGCGCTTCCCGCCCCACCGTTACGGGTTCGATCTCTCCAATGATTTCTTCTTCCTCATCACCCGGTTTCAATTCCCCACTTTTTTGACGGGCCAGTTTTGATTTTATGTTGTCCAAAATGGTGTTTGAATTTCGGACCCCTTCCACTAAATTATGCTTGGAAATGGTGTCCCGCGTCACCGCATCCAAAATGGCGTCCAAACGGGTTCGTGCGCCGCGCTCGGTTTGAACGGTTTGAAGAAAAACAAGGGGGCTCACGATTCGCCACCGAGCCGTAGTGTCCACGATAATATACTTCTTGTCTTTGGTGGGGATCTGGTTAGGGTAACCGTCCCAAGCGAGGATCCGGTTATCGAAAAGGTGGACCTGTTGAATGAAAGGAACCTTCATGTGCAAACCTGGATCTTTGATGGGGTCTCCAATGGGTCGACCGAATTGAGTGATGACGGCCTGCTGCCATTCCGGGAGGATATACAGAGACGACTTTATCGCGATCAATCCAAAAAGGACCGCAAAGCCAGAAATGAGGAGAGTGAGTGGGTTTCGGGGGTTCATGGTTTAACCTGAGGGTCCGGTGTTAAATTCCCAAAAACGGGCAACACACCTTGAACTTTTTTATCAACGATCGTCATGGATTTCACTCGACCGTAAATCTCTTCAAGAGTTTCCAAATAGAGCCGCGTGCGCGTTACCTGGGGCGCGGTCCGATAGGCCGACAAAATATCCTGAAACCGGGAAGCGTCCCCCAGGGCGCGGTTCACCACAGCCGCCGAGTATCCTTCAGCGTCTTTCACCAGTTTTTCCGCCTTTCCTCGGGCTTCCGGAATCACCCGGTTGTATTCGCGTTCGGCCTGATTGATCGCTTGTTCTTGTTCCTGCTTGGCGGCATTGACTTCGTTAAAAGCGGGCCGGACCGACGCGGGAGGGTTCACGTCCTGCAATTTAACGGTCACAATTCGGACCCCCATGTCGTAACGGTCGAGAATTTCTTGCGTTAACCGATGCACTTCTTCCCCGATTTCGGCGCGCCCTACCGTCAAAACTTCGTTCACCAATCGGTCGCCCACCACCCTTCGCAACATGCTCTGGTTGGCGTCCCTCAGATTTTGGAGCACCTCGCGGGTATTAAAAAGATATTTTTTGGGATCCGAAATCTGATATTGAACAATCCACTCCACATCGGCCACATTGAGATCCCCAGTTAACGTGAGTGATTCTTCCCCAAAGGACCTGTTGGAATATTGGGTCCGGGTTCCGGTCGTTCCCGAAGAGCGGAATCCAAACTCTTCCTGGTGGATGATTTTTGTTCTGACTTTGATGGCCCGTTCAATACCAAAGGGGAACTTAAAACGAAGGCCCGGCATCTCGGTCCGAATATAGCGACCGAAACGAAGAACAACCGCTTCTTCGCTGGGTTGGATGGTGTAGAAGGAGGTCAACGCTCCCAAAAAGAGAATGACCCCGAGGACGATCCCACCAACACCAAGGAGATTAAAATTAAATTGTTTTTTAAACTGGTTGAGCCGCTCCAGCAACTGTTCCACCGCATCGCGCGGTGTTTCATCGTCATCCCATGGACTTGGCATGGGCTGATACTACCTCTATCGAACACATCACGCAAGGGACCACGGCTTCCCTGCCAATGATAAGGGGGATCGCTTACCCTTGAATCAGTTGAACGAGGACCGATTGAACGCTCCGGGACGAACGGATGTGCGCAAGAAGGAAACGGGCCGGTGGGGACGATCCCGATGGGACCCCCGCGGGATCCGAAGGCAATAAAATAATCCGGCCCCGTAGATCCCCCTCTAGATTTTCCACGCGAGCCGCAAAAGCCGCCACGTCCACCACGCGAAACTCCACTTCGCCCAATCCTTCCCGCCCTTCTGGGGTGTCCCCTTCCAAGGGACCAAAAGTCGCACCCAAAGAAATGACGTCCAGCCGAAGATTTCGGAAATCCAGGGTAAATTCTTTTCCACCCCCCGAGAGGTCCTGTTCGGGCCCCCCCGACCACGCTGTCCGGATCCGTTCGTAAGTTCCCGGTCCCACCACAACCCCCACGGCGTCAAAGGGATCCTTGGGAGAAAGGAACAGTCGGGCCAGTTCGGGGTCCTGGGTCAAAAGGCCGTAGGCTTTCCACCCCCGATTCTCCCCCCGCGCCCCGAGCTCTTGAAACGCCCCCCAGCGGAGATCGTTATTCGCGTCGGCCAATTTCAAAACCAAATCCCGTTCCGACAACCGATGTAAATCGAGGGGTTTCTCTTTCATGAGGAGGAAGGCAGGCTCGCCAAAAGCGAAACCATGTCCTCGTGGCGTCTCCCGTTCGTCGCCAAGGTCGGCTGAGCATGAACAAATGATCCCTCTAAAGCGTAGGTTAAAGGGCTCCCGTCCCAGAGGGTCATCCGGCCCCCCGCTTCTTCCAAAATCAATTGGGGCGCGCAGGTATCCCACAGATGAACGGGGTGGTGATTGAGATACAGATCCGCCAACCTCCGGATCACATACCCCACTTTGACCCCCACACTGTTGATCGGATCGAGGAAACGCAACCCGCATTTTTGTTCCAGGGATCGACGCCATTCCTGGGGAAATCCTTTCGACGTGATGACCGGCATGGCCAACCAATCCTCACGGGGAGAAACACACAAGGGCGTCCTCAGGACCGGTCCCACCAAATAGGCCCCTGCGCCTTTCTCCGCTTCAAAAAGTGTGTGCGCCAGAGGATCGTAAACCACCCCGAGGGAGGGTTTCCCGTCTCGCAACAAACCCACCATCACGCTAAATCCCGAAATCCCCGTGGCGTAAGCCCGCGTACCGTCCAGTGGGTCAACGACCCACAGGTATTTCGCGTCGGGAGGACCTTCCCGCCCGGTTTCTTCACTCAGGAGTCCGTGATCCGGGAAAGCCGTTCGAAGCGCCTCGCGTATAATGGTGTTGGCCTCGTGGTCGGCGTTGGTAACGAGGGAATGATCGGCTTTGCGGGACGTTTCTATAGGAGAACAAAGAAGTTCCATCACCCGACGACCAGCGGCGTAAACCGCCGTGCGCGCCGTCTCCAGAAAGAGGCTGGTCTCAGACACGGGGAGGGGGGAGGTGCAAACCACACTCTTTTGAAACGTCTTGATTAAACCAGCGCCACCGTCCGGCCCGCCGAGGTTCGTGGGGCCCGATGGGCGTGGTACAAATCACACAACCCAATGATTCATAACGCCACCCCCCAGGAAGCGGCTGCGTCATCAATTCGTTCACAGGGACATCGTGGGCGCGCACATAGTCCCAAACCCGCGCTTCCGTCCAGTCCACCAGGGGAGCCACTTTGAGAAGGGTACGCTTTTTCCCCGAGTCCTCCCGTTCTACCATCTCCAGTTTTGGCGTATTCCGTCGTTCAGGGGATTGGTCCGCCCGAAGTCCGGTCACCCAGACATCCACGGTGCGAAGGGCCCTCTCGTTGGGGACCACTTTTCGAAGGCGGCAACAGAGTTCTTGTTTTTCCTTAGAATCAAAAAACAAGAATTCTCCATTTTCCGACACCATCGATTCAACTTCCTCAGGGGTCGGAGAAAACCGTTCGATCGTTAACCCGTATTTCTTTTCCACTCTATGAAACAACGCCAAGGTTTCCGGAAACAGTCGGCCCGTGTCGTTGGTAAAAACCCTGGGTATAAATCCGGCTTCCACACAGAGAGCCACGATCACCGCCCCGGTCAATTGCCCTCCCGTTCCGATGGCCATACGGTCGCCGAACCGATGGTGAAGCGATTTTAGAAGTTCCCCCGGCTCCGACAACGGTCGAAGTTCCTCAAGAAGTGACGGCGTCACGGTCATAAAAACATCCCCTTTTCTTTCAGAAGTTGGACCACCCGTGCGGCACACTGAGAGGGCGTTTCTTTCCCCGTTGGCAAAACGAGGTCCGGAGATTCCGGCGGTTCATAGGGAGCGGAAATTCCCGTAAACTGGGCCACATCCCCCGCCCGGGCTTTCTTGTACAGACCCTTGGGATCGCGCTCTTCACAGAGAGCGAGAGGCGTGTCGCAAAAAATCTCGAAAAAACGTCCTGGGGGAAGAAGCGCGCGGGCGGCGGCCCGATCCGAACGGCGGGGGGAAATAAACGCGGTCACGGCGATCACATTGTTCTGAGAAAAGAGAGCCGCCACTTCACCGACACGCCGAATATTTTCCCGCCGATCGTCCTCCGAAAAACCCAGCCCAAACCGTTTCGCCGCGGGGTCCCCATATCCGGCTTTCTCCACCAGGAGAGACGCGCCCATGTTGAGACCCATCCGGAGATTATCGCCGTCCAACACAGCCGCGTTTTTCCCCTGGAGGACAAGGAGCGATTCCAATTCCCGCGCCAGGGTGGACTTTCCTGACCCTGAAAAACCCGTCAGCCAGACCACACATCCCCGCTGTCCAAGTTTTTCTGCCCGGTCCGCCTCGCTCAGCTTTCCTTGGTGCCAGTAAACGTTGGAGGGAGTCGTTTCACTTGGAGTCGTGGTCAAAAGCAGTTCCTCATGACAATGAAAAAGTGTGGAACGCGGTGATGCCCACGTAGACCCGCCGTCCTGCCGCAAAACCGCTGGCCAGGGAAACCCCTTTCGGGACATGGGCCACAATGGGCTGATCGGCCCCCACATCAATCTGATGCTCGATCAACGGGCCCCGGAACCGAGTGTGGATAATTTTGCCTTCCACCTGAAGAGTTTCCGGGACAGAGCTCAGATACACATCGTTGGGCCGGAAATAGATTCGGACCCGGCTTCCCACAGCTGGCCCCGTCACTGTAAAACGGAAGGGGCCCCACACCACCAGTTCCTGCTGGTTGACCACGGCATCCACCGAATTCGTTTCTCCCACAAATCGCGCCACAAAGGGGGTGGCGGGGTGATCAAATATTTCGAGGGGTGTGCCTTCCTGCTCAATACGGCCCCGGGCCATGACAATGATTTTCCCGGAAATTTCCATGGCTTCTTCTTGGTCGTGGGTCACGAAAAGAGTGGTCACGCGGGCTTCTTCATGAAGGCGGCGGATCCATTCCCGTAACTCTTCCCGAACCTTTGCGTCCAAAGCTCCAAAAGGCTCATCCAAAAGAAGGACCCGTGGCCGCGGGGCCAATGCCCGCGCAAGGGCCACCCGTTGCCGTTGCCCCCCCGACAACTGACCCGGGAAGCGGTGTTCAAACCCTTCGAGTTGAACCAATTTCAACAATTCGCTTACCCGAGATCGGATTTCTTCTGGATCTGCTTTTCGGACCGCGAGTCCGAACGCCACGTTGTCCCAGATGGTCATGTGCTTGAAAAGGGCGTAATGCTGAAAAACGAACCCCACGTTTCGTTCCCGGGCGGACTGGGACGTGGACTCCTCCCCCGTGAGCAAAATATCGCCCGCGTCCGGCCGCTCCAATCCCGCAATCATCCGAAGCAAAGTGCTCTTCCCAGACCCCGAAGGGCCCAGCAAGGCCACCAAGCCTCCGGTTTCCATCCGGAAAGACACGCGGTCCACCGCCAGGAAATCCCCGAACCGTTTCGTTAACCCCCGCACCTCAATACTCAACCGTTGCCTCCCCACCGTACAACACAATGAGATTCAAAGGAATTTTACAATAATCGGCTTCCCGGAGGGCCGCGAACAGGGGATCAGAGAGAATAAAGGGTCGGTCGCCGTTCGGAAAAAAGGTCGTTCCCCGAGGAGAGCCTCTTGTCCCGGGAGAGAGCGGGGTCAATGTCTGCCACGGCCACGGATTCTTCTTGCCCCCCCAACCGAGCCAAAAGTTCACCCCTTGGGCTGACAATTTGGCTCTGCCCAATGAAGGTGAGCGGGCCATCTCCCCCCGCCTCGGTTCCCACCCGGTCAGAGGTCGCGGCAAAAACTTTGTTCTCCAAACAGCGGGTAACCATGGCCGTTGGGCAATGGGGCAGGACCAAATTGGAAGGATGAAGAAGGATATCGGCGCCGGCCAAGGCCAAGGTGCGGGCCGATTCGGGGAAATACCAGTCGAAACAAATGAGGAGTCCCACACGCAGACCCGCGATGTCCCAAACGGCAAAGCCTTCCTCCCCGGGAGAGAAAAAAATCTTTTCCCGGCCAAAGAGGTGAATTTTCCGGTACACCCCCACCACCCCGGAGGGCCCGACCAGGGCGGCCGAATTAGAGAGCTTATTCCCCACCTGTTCAGGGAATCCATACACCACATGGGTCTTGCGGGTCCGGCAAAATTCTGTCCAAAAAGCTGCGGTGGGGCCCGAAAGGGGTTCCGCCAAACGGGCGATTTCTTCCCCCGTGGAAAAGTTGTAGCCCGAAAAGGCCAGTTCCGGGAGGACGTAAATTTCCGCAAAGGTCGGGACCATAAGCGCCCTGGCTCGCTCCATGTTCTTGAGCGCCTGACCCCGTTCAGGATGGGTTTGAACGACCGCGATTCGCATAAAGACGGATTCCCTTTTCTCCCCCTTGATTTTGATCGGATTCGGGGATAAGAGAGTATAGAACGTTCGGACCCCAGAAAGAAACCTCGATTCCGTGGGCCCCCGAAAAGGAACTGGATTTCACGTGGCCAAACTGCACAAGGTACTCAAATCTCAACACAAAAGGCTCCTCCAAGAGAGGAACGGGACCGCAGGGGTTCTGTGGCGAAAATTCGTACGCACTGTGAACGACGCTCTCTGGGAACAAGAGAAAAACCAAAATCGCCTTGAACGGAACGCCGATTACCACACGCGGGAAATCGCCAAACGCAGTTCCCATATTCAAACTATTTTCGAAACGTTTCCCGATGTTTTTTTTGTGGTGACCCAAACCGGAATGATCGTGGAAGCCAGTGGGGCCGCCCTGGCCGAAATGGGAAGCCCCGCGAAACAGTGGATCGGGAAAACGCTCGCTGAATTCCCCAACACCGAGATTGGACGCCGTTTCCAAGAATCCTTGACCCGCGCCCGGAAGAGCCTCACCACCACCACCCTTGAATTCGCTTTTTTGCTGAACGGTGGTCTGGTTTATTACGAGGCGCGGCTCCGCCCCACGAAACACGACCAGACCATCGTTCTCATTCGCGACATGACCGCCCGGAAAACGGCGTTGGAGGCCCTTAAGTCATCCGAAGAACGTTATGCCTTAGCGGCCCGCGCTGCGAATGACGGTCTCTGGGATTGGAACCTCCCGACCAACCGCATTTACTTGTCCCCCCGCTGGAAAAGCATCTTGGGTTATAACGATGGAGAACTGGATAACCTCCCAAACGTATGGTGGGATCGGCTCCACCCCGACGATTTGGATTTGGTGAAGAGGGCGCTCATCCATCTGGGGGAAGCCGGAAATGACACCTTGGAAATCGAATACCGCATCCGCCACCGGGACAACACCTACCGGTGGGTGTCGACACGCGGGATTGCCGTTCGGGATGGAAACGGAACGACGTACCGCCTTGTGGGGTCCCAAACCGATATCACCTCTCGCAAGGAAGCTGAAGAACAGCTTCGCCATGAGGGATTCCACGATAAAGTGACAGGCCTAGCCAATCGAACACTTTTCATGGATCGGCTGAGCAATGTGTTGGACCGCGTCAAACGTCAGGCCGGTTACCTCATCGCGGTCATTTACATCGACTTGGATCGGTTCAGTTCATTGAACGAACGGCTGGGCCATGAGCCCGCCAATCTTCTTCTTCAAGCGGTGGCGGCACGGTTGAGATCCTTCGCGCGCGCGGGAGACACGGTGGCACGACTCGGGGACGATGAGTTCGCTATCCTTTTGGATGGCATTCCCAACGATCGTTCGGCGGTGGTCTTCGCTGACCGAATGCGGGATTTAATTTCCACCCCCTGCGATGTGGGCCCCGAAGAAGTCAGCGTCACCGCCAGCCTCGGAATTACACTGAACAGCCCCGATGCCTCAACCCCGGAAGGGCTCCTTAACGAAGCGGAAAGCGCCATGCAACGGGCCAAACAGAGTGGAAAAAATTGCCAGGAATTGTTCAGTCGTGAAACCTATTCGCGCTTGGTCTCCAAACTTCGGATCGAAACCGAACTCCGCCGCGCCGCCGCGCGGGGGGAATTGGAACTTTATTATCAACCCATTTTCAGCATTCCAGACGCCCGTCTCATTCGCCTCGAAGCCTTGATCCGTTGGAACCATCCCCAGCGAGGGATGGTGTCTCCTCTTGAATTTATTCCCGTTGCTGAAGAAACCGGGTTGATCCTCAACTTAGGCGATTGGGTGTTGAACGGGGTCTGCGAACAAGCGCAAGCGTGGCACCAAGCGGGTCGGGCCCCCGTGGGGATCGCCGTCAACGTGTCCCCCCGACAATTCCAACAGCAAAACGTTCTCTCCCTTTTCGGCACCGCCCTCACCAAAATATCGTCCTTGGGGTATACCCTGGAACTTGAAATAACGGAAGGGGCCGCTATGCATGACGTGGACCAATCTGTTAAACTGCTTCGCAGTTTACGCGAGATGGGTGTCCGCATTTCCATCGACGATTTCGGCGTGGGGTATTCGTCCCTCAGTTGTCTTCGGCTTTTCCCTTTAAACTCATTAAAGATCGATCGTGGTTTCGTTCAAGGAGTCCCGAAAGTGAAGGACAACACCGCCATTACCCACGCCATCATAGGCATTGCCCACAGCCTGGGGTTAACGGTTGTCGCCGAAGGCGTTGAAACTGAAGATCAGTTAAGATTCTTAAAAGATCACGGGTGTGAAGAAGCCCAGGGCTATCTACTCGGTCGTCCGATGCCCTCCAAAGACATCACCCCTCTTCTTCCGAAAAAGACGTAGACCTATGGCCGGGAAATCCTATATCGTTTTAGGCGCAGGCCCCATGGGAGTCGCCGCGGCTTTTGATCTGGCGCTCAACGGGGATACCGCGCGATTAACCCTAGCCGACGCGTCTTTCCCCGCCGCGCGCGCGGGCGCCCAGCGAATAAAAAAACTCCTCACCGCTCGGGGGACCCGACCGCCACGCTTCACCACCGTCGCACTAGACGCCCGTCGCGAATCCGACCTCTACAACGCGATGCGTGGGCATGACGGTGTCTTGAGCGCTCTCCCGTGTTCATTGAATTTAGCGGTGGCCCGTGCCGCCATCGCCGCCAGGGCCCACTATGTGGATTTCGGGGGCCATTTTGAAACCACCCAGGACATTTTACGCCTGGACCGTCCTGCCCAAAAGATGGGCATTGCGCTAACCCCCGATTGCGGTCTCGCGCCTGGACTTTGTAACAGTTTGGCGGCCCAAGGGATTTCGCTTATGGATCGAGTGGAAGAGGTCAAAATTCTCTGTGGCGGCCTCCCCGAACACGACACCCCCCCCCTCGGGTATAAAAAAGTATTTAACCTGGAAGGGATGCTGAAAAACTATTTCGGAACAGCCATCCAGCTGACAAATGGTCAGGTGACACAGGTACAGGCGTTTTCAGAAAAAGAAGAAATTGTCTTTCCGGCTCCCATAGGAACCCTGGAAGCCTTCGTCACCGCCGGGGCCACTTCCACCGCCCCGTGGACCTACGAAGGGAGAGTCCGGCGTTACAGCTCTAAGACACTCCGATATCCCGGACATTTCGACAAGATACTCGCCCTCAAGCAACTGGGGCTTCTCGATGAAAAATCCATCGTTGTGGATGGGAACCCTGTCATTCCCCAACACCTTTTTTTGGCGTTGGCTCAAGACCGCCTCTCCCACCCGGAGGTTCGGGATATGGTCATTTTACAAGTAACGGTAAGAGGAACGCGGGCGAGACAACCGACGGAAATAGTGTATGAGGTATTGGAATTCGAAGATCCCCTCACGGGGTTTTCCGCCATGCAACGGGCCACCGCCTTCCCAGCCGCGATTGCCCTTGAGATGCTGGTGTCGAGAACCGTTCGAGTTTTGGGAGTGGCCCCCTTGGAACGTGCGTTCCCCCCTTCGATTTACCTGGACGCTGTCCAAAAACGAGGCCTCCGAATTCGAGACACAGGCCCCCTCCCTCTCCAGGACGCCGCGTCCTTACCTCTTTAATAGGGAAAGATCCTCCTCCCATTCTTCCCGCAGGAAAGCCTCAGGAATCCAGAAATCGTTTTGCGGACGCCACCCAGATTCCTGAGACAAATAGCGGAAAAATACTTCACGAAGAACCCGAACACGGGCCTTCCCGGAACGGGTCTCGGCTAAATTCTTTCGCGCCTCCGGATCCTCTGTTAAGTTGTAATAGTCAAAGGAAACTCCGGTCTTTTCTGGGTGATAAACAAGACGTTCGTTCCCCCATTGCATCGCGCGATCCCGAAAAATGAGGAGAGGATCTTCCCAGGCCGGACGCACCCGGAGATGCCCAGCCGCCTCCCGATCCTCCACCAAAAGGGGAACCACCGAAGCCGCGCCTGATGATACCTGGACAAAGGGAATCGAAGATGTTTCCGAATAAATGATTCCCTGCTCCCCACGAGGAAACTCCTCCGTTAAGGAAACCCCCTCCCACCCGGGGGAGGGGGGCAGACCCAAAAGCCGCGCCACGGTTGGGGCCACATCCACCGTCCGCCCCAAACCTGAAAACAGAGCCCCCCCCGAACGCGGATCCAAGGAAACCGCCGTCAAAGGAGCCTCAAAAAAAGAGGGCCCCTTGAGGGCGCGAGCGTCGGCTTCTTCTTCAGCGGATAAGAGTGCGGGTCGCGGCGACCAAAGCATTACCGTTGTCGTTCGGTCCAATCCACGATCCTTCAACGATTGAACCAAGCGCTCAAGTGAACCCAGAACTTCTTTGAGATTTTCTTCATACAGCCGCTTCACGCGAGGCCAATCGGATCCCGCGAGAGGGTCCCCCGACCAGCCCTCTCCAGGACGACGGAAAAACCCCGTCCCGTCCGCCACCAAACGTTTCGCCGCCCCAGGGGAAACCACTGGAACCAGAGGACCGGGCGACGAAAAATGTGCCCAGAGGAAAAATCGGGGTTGTTTTCGAAGCACGCCCAAAACATCCCCCATTTCCCGAACAAGAATATGGGGGTCTGACAAAAACGGAGATCCCCTGAGAAAAGGGATCCGACGCCCCAACCGTCCCGAAAGGTATGGCAATAAATGGGGGGATCTCTCTATCTGTCGGCGAAAAAAGCGCGCCCCTAAACCACGGGGCGCCACGCGGGACACATCAAACCCGTCGCCCATTCGTGCCAGGTAGTCCCCGGGCCCATCGGCCAAGAGGACCGTGGTCCAGCCGTTCTGCCGTAGCCACCCGGGGAGACTCTCCGGATCAGGAGCGGTGTCCATGCTGGAAGGGAAATCGTGTCGAACCCCATGCCGGAGTGGAGAGCGGCCCGATAAGGCCGTGGCGAGGGTCGTGGGCAACCCGTTGGAAGGAGGCACCGCGCGGGCCAAACCACGGTTCCAACGAACGGTAGACCCTGGCCCACTTTCGGGGATTTGGTTCAAATGGTCTGCCCGCAACCCATCGATGGAAATGAAAATCAAGTTCGGCCCCTCGTTGTGCGTGTCCTGAGTCCACACCACAAAGCGGATTCCCAACGCGAACAGCACCAAAGCCCCTCCCAAAACTCCAATCGCCACACGGGTCGGACGGGAAAATTTCATAAACCATGAAAAAACCTGATCGATTAAATGGAAGAACGCGACACCCAGAACGAGCCCCATCCCAATAACCACAAGTCCATTCAGGTGGGATAACATCACTCCAAAAGAAATCCCATGGAGCCAGCAACCGAAACGGTGTGGGGCCAATAGGGTTTCTTGATAAAGCGCCGGATGGCGGGACAGGTCCCTAAGCAACCAGGCCCCATGAAAACAGAGGATGAGGACCCCGGACGTCACTCCCACCGTCCAGGGGGTAAACCGGTCGGCCCCCACCCGGGGCCAAAAGTGACGAATTCCACCCCAACAATTCTTAACGATTCCACCCCAAAGGACCCCCAAAAAAACATGGGATACAAAGAGGATCACCTGACCCAGAACCCGCTCCCCCGGGTACCAGCTCGAAACAATGGGAAGAATGTCGCCGCCCAGTTCAGGCCCCCAGACACTCCATCCCCCAGCCGTGAGCCGTCCCATCACCCATAAGGCGACAAAAACCGTGATCCCGGCCCGTCCTTCGGTAGAAACAATAGAAGCCCGCGTACTGGCCACGGCGTCCCGCCCACTGGCTAAAACCCATCCTTTGAGAAGGTCCGGTGATCCTTTCAATGCCCCTTGCCATGTCATGGAAGTTCCGTTCCGCTGCCTTCATTCCCCGTCAAAGGAACCCGCCCCAGCGAACCCACTGGGGAGAGCGAAGCGGGAGGGGGGGCCCACCCTTCCATCCAGCCGAAATTTGTTTTGTCATGCCACTCGTTCCATGTCGATTCAAAAAACGGCAACCCCCATCGAGAAACGAGAAGTTGACTTGAAGGGAGGGGACGTCCGTTCACATGAAAACGGAAACTGTAGGAAGAGTCGGGAGGAAAAGTCCCGAACGTGAACGTCCCGGAAGACAAATCCGTTGAAAATGAAAATTCATAATCCCCGCGATGCTCGAAAGGAAAAGTCCCCCCCACCTTCACGAGTTTTCCCCCTGAGCAGGTGACCACGCCCCGCAACCGATCCCCCTTCGGATTGAGGAACCCGAACCGGATATCCACAGGATCTGGGGCCAAATCCTCCATCACGTCCCTCAGGCGAGCCAACAGATGACGCCGCGAGCGAACAAGATTGTGCTGTTCTTCGGGATCACTCCAAAGATCAAAAACTTCTTCCGCCGGGAAATCGGTCCACCGCCTCTGGACGGGGCGTCCCCATCGCTTGACGGTGTGCACACGGGGAGGGCCATGCCGAATGTATTTGAAACGGCTGTCCACAATCACCGCCTTGGCCCACGGAGAGCGTACCAACCAGGGGTCCGTGGCATCCTCCCTCAGGGTGGACTTTCCTCTTATTGAGGGACGCCGCTTTTCGGTCGAAAGAGGGATGTCGAGGGCACTTAAAAGGAGAGGCCCCACATTCACGCTCTGCCCGGGGGCACGTTGAAGCTGGGGTCCCAAACGCGCGTCGTGACGGAGAGCAAACAGGGTTCGAATTTCGCTTTCGCGAAGTCCCATCCCCATATCATCGAGAAACACTTTCCCCCGGCGTTCCGTTTCAGACCAACGCACCGGGGTGGGTTCCTGAACCACACCCCGTAAAGAGACCATGCCCACCACAGCCTCAGGATCCAATTCCTCCATCAATCGACCCACATAATCATCCCGATAGGAAGCATCGCTGGCCCGGCGCCACAGGACCCAACGCACGGAAGACCAGGGGAAATGGCTGATGGAAAACGACCAAAAGCGAACAGGGGAAATTCGGTTCAAAGGCATATCGCGAAAAAAAACCAAAATCAAGCGTGGTCGTCGCCCCCGGTCTCTCACCCATTCCACCGCGCGGCCCGCCGCGCGAACGGAATCCTCTCCGTTATGAGGCACCTGATGAATTTCATCAAATCCTGCTTCCGAGAGAACCGACATCATCTCTTCAGTGAACGCGCCGACCGCAACCGTCTGGTAACCCCGCTCCTGCAAGAGGGTCGGCCAGGGTACGGAAGAAGGAAAAAGAAGTCCTCGGAGAGATTCCGGCAAACGGGTGTCCACCGTGTAGAACCGAGAAAAGAGGGTTGACCTCCGGAGGAAATCTTCAAAACGGGTGAAATCTTTTCCAAAAACGATGTCCGGAGCTCCCGTCTGATCAGGGGTCGTTTCCAGCACAGCGAGAACAACATCTTTCTCAGGAAGAGACTGGGAGGTCCGTCGCCGAACGGATTGCATCTCAACGGCGGGAAACTGAAGGACCGGCCCCCCCCAAAAAGCCAGGCCACGGTTGGACAAGGAAGTCTCGTGGGGAGCCTCCACCCGCAAAAACAGATGAACGTTACGATCCGCCCATGCCGAAAGGTCGACACGGGCGGGAGTCCATTGAGCATCCCTTGCCCCCCTGTTCCGCATCAGGGCACGGCAATAGGCTGGAAGCCTGTTGACCCACCGGTCCGTGGATAGGGAAGAAAGAGCACGAGAGAATTGAGAATACAACGGGTGGAATTGACCCTTTTCATCCTCTAGGTCGATACGAAATCGGAACGTAACCCCTTCCGAAAGAATTCCGGTGCGAAATTCAAGGACGGTCCCCGGTCTAAGTTTTCCCGTCCAAATATAGGAGCTCCCGGCCTCCGCCACAAGGGCGAACAACCGCGTTTGGCCGGGTGGGTCAACCAGTGTCACCTGAGCCACACCAGACTTTTCATCCACCCAGCGAAAATTCACTTCGGGATGCTTGATCACAAGGGGGGGGAACTGATCTCCTGAAATTGTCTTTGAGGAAGGACTATCCGCTGGGAAGAAATGGGTCCAATTCAAAAAACTTTGTTGGAGAAGGGGAGGGGAATCCTTCCCAGAGGGAGGAAAAGGGATTTGGCGATCATCAACCAAAACCACATGAAGGAAATAGAGGACCCCTGAAATCAGAGCCACAAGGACCCCCAGAACCAGGATCCAGAGACCCCGCTTCAGCGGGGGATTCGGCATGAGGAAACGTCCGTCAGAAACGCCTACCGAAAATTCACAAACTGAAGGGCTAAACCAAAATCTTGCCCCTTCAAGAGAGCCATGGCGGATTGAAGGTCGTCCTTGGACTTCCCCGTAACCCGCAATTGGTCCCCCTGAATCGATGGCGTAACTTTGAGTTTGGCGTTTTTAATGGCCCGAACCATTTCCTTAGCCTTCTCGGAAGCCACCCCTTGGACGATTTTGGCCACCTGACGAACGGTTCCTCCTTCGGCGGCGAGAACGGGACCGTAGTCCAATCCTTTTAACGAAAGAGCATGCTTCACCAAACGGTTTTGAAGGATGTCCACCACGCTTTTCAACTTTCCCTCATTGTCCGAATAAAGCGTTAGGGTCTCCGCTTTTTTATCCAGCTCCATCCGACTCACACTTCCCTTAAAATCGAACCGGGTGGTGATCTCCCGTAGGGCCGAATTCACCGCGTTATCCATGGCCTGCAGATCCACTTTGCTTACCACATCGAACGAAAATTCTTGTGCCATCTTAAACCTCCGATTGTTTGTTTTCGTCTTCAGAGGATCCCGGGGACACCCCGATATCCGTCGAACCTATTTCAATAAAAACACACCTACCGTTACGAGAAGAACCCCCAAGAGTTTCCCACGTGTGAGCGATTCGTGATAAATCAAAATGCTTAACGCGAAAGCAAAAACTGGCCAGGCCCCCCCCACCGCCGCCACGCGCCCCACGTCACCGATCTTCAAGGCGCGATAAAAAAACATCTGGGCCACCACACTGGCCAAAAAGCCCCCCCCCATCAAAGCCAGTTTCGCTCGCCCGTCCATCTCCAAAAACCGTCGAGGGAGGTCGGGTGAAACGGCCATAAAAACCATGATCCCCAGGAGAACACCCAAGGTTCGCGCCACAACCCCGGCCGCCGGATCCACGTGACGAAGTCCCCACTTCTCTATGATGGCCGACAACCCCCAAAAAAAAGCAGCCATTATCGCTAATGAAAATGAATTCATGGATAGGTATTTTAGGAAATCCAGAAAGTTTATGGTTTACGTCGTTGCGGGTTCAGGTCTTTTTTGGAAAAATAACCCCATGACAACGGATCTCGTATCCCTCCGTTTTGAAAAATCGGGTCGTGGAGGGAAAATGGTAACGCTTGTGTCTGGCCTCCGGATGCACCCGGAAGGAAAATTATCCCTCCTTTCTACATTAAAGAAAAAATTAGGCACGGGAGGCGCCCTGAAAGAGGGGGTTCTGGAATTGCAAGGGGACCAACGGGAACGACTTCCACCCCTTCTTTTCTCCCTCGGAGTTATTCTGGGCAAAGGACGAACCCCGCCCCCCTCCTTAGGTGGACCTAATGGAGGAGAGCGGGGTTCTTGAAAGACGCTGGAAAAGGGACCGAAAAAGCCCCCGCGCCCTGCGTCAATGAGTCCGTACGCCAAAGGCGCACGGAGAGTCTGCCGTTTAGCGGCGGACCATCTTGGCGCGAGAGACGTCCCCCTGTTTGTCCAGGAAATACAGGAAGCCTTTCTCTTTTTTAACGCCCACTTTTGTCACTTTTTGAGGTTTGCCACCTTTTTTTCCACCACGGGCCATTTTCGCCCGGGATACATCACCCTCTTTGTCGATGAAGTAAAGAAACCCATCTTCTCTTTTGATTCCAGCTTTCGCGACTTTTTGTGCCATGTGAGTCACCTCCCTGTTTTAACAATATATTCCCTCTCGGGACCACACTGTAGCATTTTAGAAAAAAATTGCAAGGGGTGTTTCCGTCGATAGGAACGCTCTCTTCCGTCGACCGACGGTCCCCCCCTCCACCGTCGACAAAAAGCATAAAAATCAGGGTCGCTTCTCAAACAATCATCCCTGAGGTTCAGTCGGATGGGTGATCAAACTTTCCCGTAACCAAGAATCGATCACTTCTTTTGAAAACCGGTATTGACGACCAATAAGAGAAGCGGGGATCTTGCGCTGACGGATGAGTCCATAAATCTTTGATTTTCCAATACCCAGATACCCAGACAGCTCCCGGATGTCCATGACCTCTTTAGCGCAGTGCCCAGAATTTGGGTTCATTTTTCGAGCCTCTCTCCGTCATCGTCGACTCGGATATATTGAAAAATCAGGCTAGGAAAGTCAAAGACTATTTTCCATCTTTTCCCAGGGAGTGATTTCTAGAACCGGGTCGTTGTTTTAGGAAGAGACCGTTTGTTTTAAATAGGAAGTGAGGGCTTCACGCCAAGAACGGAGGGGTTTGATCCCAAGGGAAGAAAGTCGTTCGGAAACCAGTCGCGTGTCGGGGGATCGCCGCATGATACTGGGCCATTGGGTCGAAGGAATAGGGGAAAGGTTGGCGGAGAGGCCACGGGCCTGAAGAATCACTTGAGCGAACTCAAACCATGTACACCCCCCCGTGTTGGTCATATGATACACCCCGCCGGCCGCCGATTGGGCCACGAGCGCCCACGTTTGGGCCGCCAAATCCTCAGCGGAAGTGGGCGACAGGGAAATATCGTTCACCACCCGAAGGGGTTCCCCCTTCTCCGCACGGGAAAGAATCGCTTGAACAAAGTTTCCCCCTTTGATCCGAGACCCCACTTTCCCGTAAAGTCCCGCCGTCCGGCAGACCAGGTTGCGCCCGGATGCGGCGAGAACAAACCGTTCTCCCCCATATTTTGTAAGGCCGTAAACATTGATCGGGTGGGGCGCGTCGGATTCAACGTAAGGAGACCCTTTGGTTCCATCAAAAACAAAATCAGTTGAGAAATGAACCAGCCGAGCCCCCACTTCGCCGCAAACCCGGGCCAAGGTTCGTGGGACAAGTGTGTTCACCACCCATGCGGCATGAGGTTCCGTTTCACACCGTTCTGTTTGATTAAAGGCCACGGTATTGACCACCACTTCCGGAGCCTCCAAACGAACACAGTCGACGAGGGAACGTTCCTCCGTGAGGTCGGCCTCGGCGCGGGTGTGCGCGTGAAGGTCGTGTCCAGGATTTGTTCGAACAAGCTCGGTACCCAATTGCCCCTGGGCCCCCAACAGAAGCACCTTCATGGGGTGGGAATTGGTTTTAGCCATCCCCTAGCGATGAGAGTCTCCGCAATTTGGATGGCGTTAAGCGCGGCGCCCTTCCACAAGTTGTCACCCACCACCCAGAAGGACAAGGCGTTATCGCTGGAGAGGTCTCCCCGAATTCGCCCCACCAATGTCTCTTCCCGACCCGCGGCCAAAATAGGCATGGGACACGCCACCCCGTCAAGAGGAGAATCCTCGTCAACCACACGGACCCCGGGCGCCTTCATCAGAACAGCACGGGCCGATTCGGCCGAGATCGGTTTTTCTGTTTCGATCCACACGGATTCCCCATGGCCAATGGCCGTGGGCACCCGAACCGTTGTAACGGACACTTGAATTTCAGGGTCGAGCATCTTGTGTGTTTCCTTAATCACTTTCCATTCTTCATTGGAATAACCCTTCTCTTCAATCTTCCAATTGTTGGCGAGAACGTTAAACGCAATGAGATTGGGAAACCCACCCAAATCGGTTATTTCCTGTCCATCCAAAACTTTTTGGGCCTGATCCCGAAGAGCCTCAATCGCTTTCCCACCCGCGCCCGAGACAGCCTGATAGGTGGACACGACAACACGTTTGACACCAAACACCCGATGCAAAGGAGCCAATCCCATTAAAAGGACCGCCGTCGTACAATTGGGATTGGCAATGATTCCCCGATGATTTTTCAGCGCGTCCCCATTGACTTCAGGGACCACGAGAGGAACTTGGGGGTCCATTCGAAAATCCGCCCCATTATCAATGACCACCGCCCCACGGGAAATGGCCTCTTTCCCAAAGGTCACGGCCGCCCCTTTCTCTCCCTCAGTTCCCGCAAAAAGGGCCACGTCCACCCCCGCAAAAGCCTCAGGCGTGGTTACCCGAACCGGATAGGTCTCCCCATCCACCACCAACGTTCGTTCGCTCCGGGCCAAAACCCGTAATTCGTTCATGGGAAATCCACGTTTCTTCAAAAGTCGAACCATCTCGACCCCCACCGCCCCAGCCCCCACCACCGCCACACAATAGTCCTTCACGGGTCTCTTCCTCCTTAAATAAAAAAAGGCGCACCCCAAGGCCGCCGACGACGATTATACAAAATGGGAATCGGTGGAGGTTAGGCCTGCAATTCGACGCGGTCTCTCCCCACAAGGTTTTGGAGTTCCGTCAGAAGCCCGTCCGTGGGGGCCACGGCACAATCCGAAACCAGCCGAAAAGCCCCATGCGTTGGGGTGTCCAGTTCGAAACACACCCGACAAGGGCCAGGATGTCCCGCACAAATTTTATGGATCTTTCCGACCAGTTCGTCCTCGAGGCCCGCCGTCGCGAGTTTGAGAACCAACCGTTTAACGAACCGGGCCCGGGACTCTTTAAGCGCCACCACTTCTTCCACCAGCAAATTTTTGTCGTCCGCCCGAAGTTCCACACGGCCTTTCACCACCACCATTTCATGGGCCACCAACACTTTGGCGACGTCCGGGGTATACGTCTTCGGGAAAACAACACATTCCAATTCTCCATCCAAATCCTCTAACTTAAAACGGCTCATGGCGTTCCCGTTTTTCGTGATGGTCTTTTTCGTGTTCACAATCATTCCCGCCACACGAACGGTTCCGGATTCCGGCAACGTCCCGAGAGTGTGGGTGGTGTAACTGGAAAGTTCTTTGCGAAAGCGCGCCAGCGGATGGCCGGACAAGTAAAACCCAAGCACTTCTTTTTCATTCGCTAAAAGTTCGTGTTCGGAACAGGGGGCCACAACCGGCGCGGCCCCGTTCGACCGAGGAGCGGGTTTGGCCTGGGCCACGGTTCCCATGTCAAAAAGGGCCCCTTGGCCCACGGACGCCTCTTCCCGCGCACTCGAGGAACGGCTGAGGGCTCCATCCACATCAAACAAGAGTTGGGCCCGCCAGCGACAGAGTTCCGGCATCCGAACCGCGTCACTCTCTTCCCCCAACACCGGACGAAACCCATCAAACGCCCCCGCCTTAATGAGCGATTCCAAAACCTTACGGTTGACTTGACGGGTGTCCACCCGGGAGCAAAAATCCCCAAGGGAATGGAACGGCCCCCCCCGGCGGGCTTCCAAAACAGACGCGACCGCCCCCTCCCCGACGTTCTTCACCGCCACCAGTCCGAACCGAATGGCGGGAGTCTTTTTTTGCTCGGGGGGACTTTCCACGGAAAAATCGTCCTCGGATTTCTGAACATCGGGGGGAAGAATGAGAATCCCCATGTCCTGGGATTCCCCCATATAAATAACCAATTTAGATTCCACTTCCTTGGATCCAAGAGCCGAATGACCGATTTCCGAAGTCAGGAGGGCCGTCATAAATTCCACCGGGAAATTGGCTTTCAAAAAAGCGGTCTGGTAACTCACCAACCCGTAGGCCGAGGCGTGACTTTTGTTGAACCCGTATCCCCCGAACTGAACGACCAGGTCGAAAACTTTTTCCGCAATCTTTTTTTCGACCTTTTTCTCTGCACAGCCTTTCATAAAAGTTTCTTTCTGTTGTTGAAGGATTTCGGGGATTTTTTTGCCCATGGCTTTCCGAAGCACGTCGGCCTGCCCGGGCGTGTACCCGGCCAAAACCTGGGCGATCTGCATGACCTGTTCTTGGTAAACAATAATCCCGTAGGTGTCGGCCAATAAAGGTTCTAAAGAGGGATGGTCAAAACGAACTTTCGACCGGGCGTGTTTGCGGGATACGAATTCGTCCAACATGCCCGATCCCATGGGACCCGGACGATAAAGAGAAATCAACGCGGTCACGTCCGAAAGGGTGGTGGGCTTCAGTTTGCGAAGAAGGTCGCGCATCCCACCGGATTCCAATTGAAACACTCCCGCGGTTTTCGCTTGGGCCAGAAGTTTAAAGGCGGCCGGGTCATCCACGGGAATTTTATCAATATCAAAATCCGGCACGTGACGGGCCCGTACAAGGGTGACCGCGTCCCGGATCACGGACAACGTGCGCAGACCGAGGAAGTCCACTTTCAAAAGCCCCAGCTTCAGAAGGCCTTCATCATTGTATTGAGTGGTGACCACGTCCCGTGACCCTTTGGCCAGAGGGACGTGCTCCGTCAGCTCCCCCGCGGCAATGATGGTCCCCGCCGCGTGCACACCAGTGTGACGCTTGAGCCCCTCCAATCGTTGGGCCAGGTCCAAGAGCCGTTTCACTTGGGGATCTGTTTTCGTCAGTTGCTGCAACTCCGTCACAGCGCCCAGTGCGCTGTGAAGGGTGGTTCCCAATTCCTTCGGGATCAAGCGGCACACCCGATCGACTTCCGGTAAAGGGATCCCCAACACGCGCCCCACGTCCCGCACCACCGAACGTGCCAACATGGAACCGAAGGTAATAATTTGGGCCACACAGGCTTCCCCATATTTTTGGCGGACATAGGCAATGACTTTTTCACGACCGTCATCGGAGAAGTCAATGTCCAAATCCGGCATGGAGCGCCGTTCAGGGTTCAAGAACCGCTCGAAGAGGAGACCGTTTGTAATGGGGTCGATGTTCGTAATAGACAACGCGTACGCCGTTAACGCCCCCGCGCCCGACCCACGGCCCGGCCCCACGGGGATACCCTGGGTGCGGGCGTAGCGGATAAAATCCCAGACGATCAGGAAGTAGGTGGCAAACCCCATTTTGCGAATAATGCCCAGTTCGTAATCCAGCCGCGTCTTGTAGTCGGGCCGGATGTGACCCATTCGTTTTTTGAGGCCTTCCAGACAGAGCTTTTCCAAATAGCTCTCCGGGGAATCGCCCACGGGCACGTCATAGCGAGGAAGGAGGATCTGATTGAATTTCATTTCCAAATGGGCCCGTTCCGCGATGGCCAGGGTATTTTTCAGTGCCTGGGGAACTTCCCCGAACACCTGCAACATCTCGGCGGACGACTTGTAATAAAACTCCGGCGCCGCGTAACGAAGCCGTTTCGGGTCGTCGAGGGTTTTCCCGGTCCCAATACAGAGCAAAACATCGTGGGCCTGGTTGTCCTCTTTCCGGAAATAATGGCAATCGTTGGTGGCCACCAGGGGAGCGTCAAACTTTTTAGCCAACTCCACCAACCGAGGGAACACCTTTTTTTGGTCGGCAAGACCGTGGTCCATGAGTTCGATAAAAAAGTTCTCTTTCCCGAAAATTTGTCGGTAGGCGTCCAGCGCCTTTTCGGCCTTTTCCGGTCGATCCGCCAAAAGGGCGCTCGGGACCTCCCCCTTTAAACACCCGGAAAGTCCCACCAGCCCTTCCGCGTGTTGAGCCAAAATTTCCTTATCGATCCGAGGCTTGTAGTAGTAGCCCTCCAGGAAAGACCGGGAGGAAAGTTTCATGAGATTTTTATACCCGGTTTCATTCATCGCCAGGAGGGTCAGGTGGTTGGAGGCTTCCGAAGGACTGCCGTGCCGGTCCAAGCGTGAATTCGGTGCGATGTAGGATTCCATGCCAATGATGGGCTTAATTCCCACATCGGTACAAACGGAGTAAAACTCGATGGCCCCGAAAAGATTACCGTGATCCGTGATGGCCAGCGCTGGGTATTTTGCCGCGGCCATGGATTTAATGAACTCGGAAGGATTGCCTTTTTCGTCCGTGAGGCGGGTCGCCCCATCCAAAAGACTATACTCGGTATGATTATGAAGGTGAACGAATTCAGGGGTCATGGGGAAGGGCCATTATACTATTTTCCTTGATCCCCCTAAAAAAACCCCCGCCACGGGACGTATCCCGAAGCGGGGGGATTAAAACATCCTACAAGGAATAAAACTATTTCTTTGTCTTTTCTCCCAAGTGGGGGCAACACGCGGCGGCCTTTTCTTTCACTGGACATTTGTGCCCTTTCTCTCCCGCCTTTGCGCAACAAGGAGCCTTCTTGTCCACCAAGGGGCAGGTATGTCCTTTTTGGCCCGCTAAAACACAGCAAGGTTTGGACATGGCATCGAACTTGGTCTGTTGATCCGGGGTCAAAATCCCTTTCAACTCAGCGGATGTCGATTCCTTTATGGCACTGACTTTTTCGCTGGATTCTTCATTGATGGCGCATTTCTTTGTCATAGCGGCTTCCAAAGTAGCCTTCACTTTGGTTTCTTGCTCCGCGCTCAAACCCAATTCTTTTTTTAATTCGGCCACCCGAGCCTCAACCCTCTGGGCCTTTTGAGTCTCGCAATCTCCTGTCATGGGGCACTTCTTCCCTTCCTCCGCGTGAACGCCAGCCCCAATGATCACCGCCATCAACGCACTGTATAAAAACGATCTTTTCATGAGATCCTCCGAGGCTCGCGTTCACTTGTTCGCGGCTGAAAGAGTTTAGCACATCCAACCTCTGAACAGGAGACGGGTCTTGCGGATCAAAATGAAAAAACTGGCAATTTCCCTAACTCAAATGTAGCATCACGGCTATGGGTTCTCCACTAAATATCTTGAGTCCTGTTTCTTGGGGGGTCATCCTCCTTATTTCCATGTTCGGGTTCGATGTTCGAACCCTCCATGCCGGAGGATCCGATTGGGACAGCCCCACCCTATGGACCATTGAAACCGATAATGAAAGTTCTCTCACCCTCCAGCCAACAAAAGGCATTGATGGGGTTCGCCTGGATTTGAATTTTACGCTTCAGGGACCCGGCCATCGGTGGGTCCAAATTTCGCGTGATTGGGACGAAACCGATTTCGAGGGGCGGCCCCTCACTTTTCTTTTCCGCGCCGATTCGGGAGCAACGTTAGAAGTCAAAATACAGGATCAGGATGGATCCGTCTTTCTTTGTCGATATCCCCTCACCCAGTATTCGTCCAAATGGGAACCCGTTGTCCTTTACCCTGAAAGTTTTGAATATGGGTGGGGAGGAGATGGGGATTTAAATCGTCCCATTCGCCTTTCCTTGGCCGTGGCGGGAACCGCCGAAGTGGGAACTCTCTCTATGGATGAGATTGGCCCCGGACGTCCTGGGATGATGGCCACCCCAATTCCGGATGGGCCACGATTAGATCCGGCCCGCAACAAAAAAGGGTTCGGGTTCACTGCCCGACGAGACAAAAGAGCCCTCCCGGAAGACCCCCTTGTCTACGAATGGCTCAAAACCATTCAAGACACCGGTTCCTTTGAGCAACAATTGTTATCTTCCATGGAAGACAACCGCGCCCAAACGTTTAACAACGCCCTGGCCGCCATCGTTTTTATTTTAAAGGACGACCGAGACAGGGCGGCCCGTATTCTTGATTTTTATTCGAGGGCCACGGATGAATTGAACCTGGACGCAAGCCGACAAAACTTTTTTGTGAAGGGCGAACCCCGTGGGTTTTATCAGGACATGTACCTCAAGGATTCCGCGGAAGGATCTGCCTTTCTCGCGCCGCACGGGTCGGATCGGTGGATGGGGGATATGGCCTGGCTTCTCATCGCGGCCCACTACTACGGGCAACGCTATGGCCCCGATCGATACGCCACGCTCAAAAACCTCTTGCGGGACCTTTTGGTTTCTTTTTACCAGCCCGCCTCCCCAGGCGGGTATATCCGCCACGGGTGGCGTCGGAGCGACACAGCCTTGCATGAATCCTCTGGACATCCGGAAGGAAACCTGGATTGCTACGCGGCCTTGAAACTCGTTGGAGAAAAAACAATCCCCCGAGACATCCGTACATGGCTCCATTCGGTCTTGGTGGGGAGCCGCCTTCCCCTGGATCTGTACTCCTGGCAAGTTCTCGCCTTGGGATCCTCCTACGCCAACGCCCTGGGCATTCCTGAAAGCGATTTCCGGTATCGGAAAACGCTGCGCGTCAACGGCCGGCGCGTGATGGGTTTTTTTCATAGCGCGCGGACAGACGTCCAAAACATATGGGCCGATGGGGTGGGTCAAATGGCGTGCGCCTATTATGTCTCTGGGAAGGAAGATCGGGCGAACTTTTACTCCAATCAATTGGACGCGCTCTTGATTGATCGAAAAATAAAGGGGCAAACGACGCGCGCAATCCCCTACGCCCCGAACAAGGAAGGGGGGCTGGACTGGGTTCGCCAGGATCGCGGGTTCACGTCCACCGCCGCTTGGTACATTTTTGCTAAAAACAGGTTCAATCCCTTTACCCTTCAAACCATTCCCAAAAATCGATAGGGGACTCCCTCCCCTTGACATGAGAAAGGCTTGGGGCTAGAGTTAAACCATAAAACATTAAGGAGTCACTCATGATCCCTATCGTTCTTGCTTCTGCCCTTCTGTTGGCCTTACCAATGGTTTCTTTTTCGGCCGAAAAACTGGACGGAAGAACCATCGTGCAACGGGTCAATGACCGAGACGATGGCAAGGACAGTTACGCCAAAGTCGAAATGCTTTTGACCGACAGGTCCGGGGTGACTCAGGCGCGGTCGATGATTTCGGCCGTAAAAGATTTTGGACCCCTGACGAAAAGCTACATCCGTTTTACGGCCCCCGCGTCCATTGATGGGACCTGCTTTCTTTCGTGGCAAGTGGAGGGGAAAGACGATGAGCAGTTCCTTTATCTCCCGGTAATCGGTCGCGATCGACGCATCGCGTCCTCACAAAAAAACAGTGATTTTGTGAACACGGACTTCACGTATGAAGACATGCAAGAGCGCAATGTGGACAAAGACACCCACACCCTTCTCCGGGAAGAATCCAGGAGCGGTCGGGAGTGTTGGGTGATTGAAAGCGTTCCTTTGGATCCGAAATCGTCCCAATACAAGCGATGGATTTCCTGGATCCCCAAAGACATTTACATCCCATTGCGTGTCGAATATTACACCCGGGTGATTCGTCAACCCACGAAAATATTTACAGTTCGGCGACTCGAAAAAATCCAAGACATTTGGACCGCCATGGAAGTGGAAATGAAAAATTCCGAGCGAAACACCCAAACGATCCTGCGTACCACTCAAATCAAATACAACGATGGCCTTCCCAACCGCATGTTTACCCGAGGCTTTCTGAAGCAGACACGGTAACGCCACCGTGAGACTCCTCCCCCTTTTTTGGAAATCGGGCGCCCTTCTGGGCCTGTTTTTCTTTGCCACAGGGGAGGGCTGGACCCAAAGACCGCCCCCCAAACCTCTCCCGATTAAACTGACCGCAAAAATCAATAACCGTTTTAATTGGGACACCCAGAAAGACAATTTGTTTGAAGAAAAATCGAAAACCACCACGGACATTAACGCTCAGGTGAAATACCTTCCCAATCCCACGGTTCAAGCGGTGGCGGGACAATGGATGGTGGACGGAAAAGTCCGCCCTTATAACATTTACCTCAACCTGGCCTCCGAACACATTAATTTGCGTTTGGGAAACCAAATCGTCCGATGGGGAAAAGCCGATGAAATAAGTCCCCTGGATATCCTCAATCCCGAAGATCTCACCCAAGGGCTCACCAAAACGCGGGCGGACCGCAAAATTCCTGTTCCTATGGCCAATTTGGAGTTCCTCACGGATTATTTAAATCTTCAAGGTATTTTTATCCCCTTTTTTGAAAAATCCGCTTTTTATTATTCGGGTGATGACTGGTCCTACTTTGGTCATTTGGAAAAAAAATATGGGCCGATTGGGATCCAGGAAAAATCCCCCGCCCAAACATTGAAAGATGCCGGCTACGGGGGACGTCTTTCCGGCACCATTGGCCGGATCGACTTGGCCTTGGTCTATCTCAACCACAGACGAGACACCCCTTCCATGGCCGCGTTCCCGATCCCACCACCACCCCCACCTCCCGGACATGAAGCTTCTGTCGAAGATCTCGTTCTCTGGTCCAAAAACACCACTGTTCCCTTAGAATTCCGCTATTTGAGGGAAGAAGTTTACGGTTTAGAATTTGAAACGACGATGGGAAGCTTCGGATTACGCGGGGACGCAAGCTATGTGTCCAGTCATAGCTTCATCACCTCGACCTTGGAAGAAAAAAGGAAACCCCTGATTACGGCTGTGGGAGGATTCGACTACAACGGGCCTTCAAACTCTTACATGAACTTGTCCTACAGTCAGAGCCATATCCGCGACTTCGAAACCTCATTAGCGCCCCACAAACAAAAAACATCGTCACTCAGCGGCCAGTGTTCCGTGGAAATCCTCAGTGGCAACATTAAGCTGGGTTACCTGGGCTTCGTTAACTTGACCGATAAAAGTTTTTACCACAATCCTAAAATCAATGTGGGATACATCCCGAATGTGGGAATTGAACTGGGGGTGGATATTTACGGCGGCCCCCCTTCCAGTCAAATTGGTTTTTTTGATAACAACGATCAAACCTACCTGTCTCTGACCTACTTCTTCTAAGTTGAGCGGGGCGGACCGCCCGTTCGGCGACCCGCCCCGCTCAAACACAATAACCCTGAAAGGGTTTTAGACCGCTTTCGTCATATCTTCCACCGGTTTTTTGGACCGGCGAATCGCCCAAATAAGCGTTGCGAGGAGAAGGGCCGCCACCGTCCATCCCTTCGCCCCCAGGGGTTGAAACCCCACCACAATGGGAGCAATAATGACGGCCACCAGGTTGACCACTTTAATCATAGGGTTCAGCGCGGGCCCTGACGTGTCTTTTAACGGGTCGCCCACGGTATCTCCCACGACCGTTGCTTTGTGTCGCTCAGAACCTTTGCCCGTGTTGTCGGCAAGGCTCCGCGGTTCCTCTTCAAGCAGTTTCTTCGCGTTGTCCCAAGCGCCACCGGAATTGTTCATAAAGACCGCGAGGAGCTGACCCGACAAAATAAGTCCGGCCAAAAACCCGCCCAGGGCTTCCACCTGGAACACCAGACCCACGAGAATAGGCGTGAGGATGCCCAACAGAGCTAAACTCACCAATTCTTTTTGAGCCGCCGTGGTCGAAATGGACACCGCCTGCCGATAATCCACCGGAACCTTTCCCTCCAAAACGCCCAACTTGAACTGACGACGGCACTCCTGAACGATTTTGGCCGCCGCGCGACTCACCGCTTGAATGGCGAAGGAAGAAAAGAGCCAGGGAAGGGCGCCCCCGATCAACATACCCACAAAAACGATGGGCACATCGACCCGAATCCCCAGCGCCGTGATAAGTTTATCCGGCTCAACCTTATGCTCAATTTGCGATCGAGCGACGTCCACCAAAAAGGAACCAAAGAGGGCAACGGCCGCGATAACGGCGGAACCGATTGCCACGCCCTTAGTGATGGCCTTGGTCGTGTTTCCGACCCCGTCGAGATCCGCCATAATCCGTTGTGCCGCCTTCGTTTCAGGATCTGTCATTCCGGACCAGGACATTTCCCCGATTCCGTTCGCGTTGTCCGCAATAGGACCGAACGAGTCCATGGCCACGTTATTGCCGGTCAGGGTCAACATTCCAATACCTGTCATGGCCACCCCATACAGAATAAACGTCACCCGCTGGGCCGGGTCCAATCCGGGAATCGTGCCAAAAATCCCGATGGAAGAAACGATCGTCAGGGCAATAACGAGGATCGACCAGACGGAGCTTTCGAAACCCGTTGAAATGCCCTGGAGGATGAGGGTCGCCGGCCCCGTGTCCGCTGACTTTTTAATTTCTTTGACGGGGGAAGCTTCGGTTCCCGTAAAGTGTTCGGTCAACCGATCAATAAGAATAGCCAACAGAACACCCGAAGCCACTGCCATCGGAATCCGCCACCAACCACCCCAAGCGTCCATTTCAGGCCCACGCAGATAAAAGTATCCCGCGATGAAGAAGAGACCCGCGCTGATGGCCGCTGAAACCAAGAACCCCTTGAAAATCGCTTTCATCGCGTTCCCCGCCCCCCCCGGCCCCTCTTTCACGACATAGGTTCCGAAAATCGAAGAGAGGACCCCGATGCCCCGCACCATGAGGGGAAACACAATCCACTCCATTCGCCCGGTAATGTGCATAAGGGCTAAACCTAGAATTAGTCCGGCCACGATGGTCACTTCGTAGGACTCGAAAATATCCGAGGCCATCCCCGCGCAGTCTCCCACGTTGTCGCCCACCAAATCCGCAATGACGGCCGGATTGCGTGGATCGTCTTCAGGAATGCCCGCTTCGACTTTCCCCACCAAATCGGCCCCCACGTCCGCGGCCTTTGTAAAGATACCACCACCCACACGCATAAAGAGAGCGAGGAGAGTCCCACCAAAACCAAAACCTAAAAGAGCGTCCGGCGCGGCAATGCCGAGGATAATAAAGATCACCGTTCCGCCTAAAAGACCTAAACCGTCGGTCAACATCCCAGTCACGGTCCCCGCTCGATAGGCAATCCGGAGCGCGTCACCAAAGGAACGTCGCGCCGCCGAGGCCACGCGGACGTTGGCTTGCACCGCCATCCGCATTCCGATCTGGCCCACCATCAAGCTAAAAAAAGCCCCCATAACGAACGCCCCCGCCCGCGCCAACCCGATGATCATCCGCACGCGGTCTTCCGTCATCCCGTGAAACCGCTCCATGGCTTCCGGAGTAGGAGGGACGATGTAGACCGAGTAGAAGAGCGCCACCGTTAACACACCGATTAACGGCAGAATGGATTTCAATTGTTGGCCCAGATAAGCGTCCGCGCCTTCCCGAATGGCGTTCCACACTTCTTTCATTTTGGGCGTTCCAGAATCTTCCCGCAAAATCTGCTTCCGTAGAAAATAGGCATACCATAAACCAATGATGGCGACACCCAAAACGCACCATATGGCAATTTGTTCGAACGATGTTAAACCTTGCATAGCCTGTAAACCTCCTGGGTCAGCGTGTGGAATTGGAAGAATGGATTCTAGCCTTACTGGTCGTCTCGGTCAAGGGTCAAAAAAAACGATCGTTTTCTCAACAGGATTTTCCTATCGGAAGGGAAACAACTAAAACTAATCCAGTTCGAACACCTCGCCAAATCGGGGGGTAATCACACGGTCAATCCCCTCGGATTTCAGGCGGTCGCGAAGGGCTTCCCGCTGGGTCTGGTCCCCATGGACAAGAAAGGTCTGTGCCGGACGAGGCGAAAGGCTACGGACGAACCACGCCAAGTCCTCTTGATCCGCGTGGGAGGAAAGGTGAGTCAAAACCTGGACTTCCGCCGCCACGGCGTGCATGAGCCCGAATATTTTCACCTTACGGGATCCTTCCACGAGCCGACGGCCCAGGGTCCCGGACGCCTGGTGACCCACAATCACGATCGTCGTGTGGGAGAATCCCACCAAATTGCGCAGATGATGAAGAATCCTCCCTCCCTCACACATCCCTGATCCCGCCATAATAATTTTTCGGCCGGGGGTATTCATCAACCGCTTGGATTCCTCCACCGATCGAACATAGCGAACAGACCCGAACCCAAAGGGGTCCCCATCCTTAACAGCAAAATCCCTAAATTCTTTTGACAAACTGACATGGCTCATATGTTTCTGAAATATTTCGGTTATGTTCGTGGCCATGGGGCTATCCACATAGATGTGAATAGGCTTTATTTTCTTTTGTCGGAGAAGTTTTTCCAAGATGAACACGAGTTCCTGGGTCCGTTCCAACGCAAAACTGGGGATCAGGATGGGCCCCCCCTCCTTTTCGGACCGGTTGATCACGTTGGTCAGGAACGCTTCGGCCTCATGCACCGGCGGGTGGGTGCGCCCTCCGTAAGTGGTTTCAATCAGAAGGTAGTCCACGTGGGCGGGGATTTTAGGTGGATCCATTAAAATACTCTCCCGGCGACCCAAGTCCCCCGTAAAAAGGAGATGCCGTTTTCGTTTCAATGTTCGCAGCCCCAGGTGAACCATGGCGGATCCCAAGACGTGGCCCGCGTTAAAAAAAGCGCCTTCCACCCCGGGAACCACTTCAAACGATTCGTCGTAGGGATGGGTTTTCAACACCGCCAAGGTCCTCTCCACATCCTCTTTGTCATAAAGGGGCTCAATGCGGAGGCCTTCGGCGGCATGGATTTTATTGAAAAATTTAGCGTCTTCCTCCTGCAAAATGGCGGAATCCATCAACATGATGCGGAGGAGATCCGCCGTCGGCTCCGTGCAGTGAATCCCCCCGCGAAAACCTTCCTTCACCAACAGGGGCAATCCTCCCGAATGGTCAATGTGCGCGTGGGAAAGGAGAACGGAGGAAATGGATTTGGGATCCGCGGGGAAAGACCGGGTTTTGAGCAACGCCTCGTGACGATGCCCTTGATAGAGGCCGCAATCCATCAGGATTCGGGAATCTCCATATTCCACCAAATGGCGGGAGCCCGTCACCTCATCCGCCCCCCCATGAAACCGGATCGAGAAATTTTTTGGTGCGTTTTCCATTCTAACGACCTCCCCCAGCGGCACGACCCGCAAGCCAACCGGTTGTCCAAGCGCTCTGAAAGTTGAACCCTCCTGTGACCCCATCAATGTCTAAGAGTTCACCCGCAAAGTAAAGTTTTGGACAAAGCCGGCTTTCCATAGTCGAAAAATTGATCTCTTTCAAACGGACCCCCCCCGCGGTAACAAACTCTTCTTTGAACGCGCTTTTTCCAGAAACTAAAAAACGTCCGCGGGTCAGCTCATCCCCTAAACGAACGGATTCTGTTTTTGTAAGGTCCGCCCATCGGCGATCGCGGACCAACCCCGCCGCGCTCACAAGCCGTTCCCACAATCGATGAGGTAGATCACCAAGGGGCCGCACAGACACAGCGCCCCTGGGAAAATCGGTTCGCATGCCTTTCATCTCTTCTTGAACCAATTCGCCCCGCCTTCCCACCCAATTAACGCAAACGTGAGCCTTGTACTCTCGTTCGTTAAGCTCCCGTGCCCCCCATGCCGATAATTTAAGCACAACAGGTCCACTAAGACCCCAATGGGTAATCAGCAAGGCGCCCGATTGTTTAAGCTCGGTCCCTTCAATGGATAGATCGGCATATTTTACCGAAACTCCAGCCAATCCTTTTATCCGCGGGTCTGAAATGGTCAATGTAAATAGGGACGGTACAGGGGAAACGATGGAATGCCCCAGCTCGTGGGCCCAGCGATGGCCTTGGGCTCCGCTTCCGGTGGCCAGGATCAAGCGGTCCCCTTGCCACAGGTTTTCACCCTGATGGACCCGAAAATGGTTTTCTTCTTTTTTGACATGCAGATCCCCGAGACCCGTGTGGATCCTGACACCGGCCGCACGGGCGGCACTCATCAGAGCGTCCACAATGGATTGGGATTGGTTGGAAGAGGGGAAAACGCGACCATCGGATTCGATCTTCAGATCGACACCCCGTTTGAGAAACCAGTCCATGGTGTCACGGGGCTGAAAGTGGTGAAAGGGACCTAAGAGCTCGCGCCCCCCCCGGGGATAATGTTGAACGAGACGTTTCGGTTCGAAACAGGCGTGTGTCACATTACATCGCCCACCTCCCGAGATCCGGACTTTTGCCAAAACCTCCCGTCCCCGTTCCAGGAGAACAACCGAAGCCCCGACCTCCGCCGCGGCAATGGCGGCAAAAAATCCCGCGGCCCCCCCACCCACCACAACGACAGATGGGGCTGTCACGCGATCGCAGCGTTCCGCAAAGATCGGAACCTAGGCGGGGAGGTTACGGTGGGTTCCGTCGCAATAGGGCGGGGTCTTGGTGTGCTTACACCCACACCACGCCACTTTTTTGACCTCATTTATTTCAACAGGAACAGGTCGAAGCCCCGTCCCACTTTTGGCATGGGCCCCATCGCAGTAGGGTTGGTTCGCCGAATGCCCACACGCACACCAGTGTTTCATTCCAGGGCTTTCTTCTTTGATATAAGGACCTTTCTGAGCCACGCGAGGTTCGGACATGGGTTCCTCCTTCCCATTGGATTAATGGCTCTATTATACCGAACCGAGCCGCCTCCTGGGAAAAGAAAAATCCGGTTTCCCGTCGCGACACCCATTCAGATGGATCGCGCGACGACAAACCGGAATAAAAATACTCCCCGGGCTGGACTCGAACCAGCAACCCTTCGATTACAAGTTCCCTTGAGTTTCCTCAAGGCTTGGACTATCTCATCTCCGGCCCCGGAAGTCTGGGGTGACGGAGCCAGGCGCTTCCCCCTTACGGGGTACGAGCGTAAGCTCTAGTCTCTGCACCTTCCCAACCGATGATGTTGGGCTTGGCTCAGGATTCCCATGTCTTTTGGACGAAGGCTTCCCTGAATTCACCTGGTTATTCACCCGCCTGTTTCCAAACGGGGCTGCATTATTAAGCTGGGCGTGCAATTCCGCGTGACAGTTCGCACAGACAAGCAGGCAATTCTTGAGTTCTGCTTTGACTCGTTCCCAAGATCTCGTATAGCCCTTAAAAGCTATGCCGAAAGACTTTCCATCAACATGATGAAACGTCAAAGCCTGGAAACATCGGCTGTAACCGCAGAGCTGACAACGTCCGCCCATATGGCCAACAGCCATTGATTTCAGGTTACTGCGTCTACGAGCAACAAAGAATTTTGTTTTGAAGTTTAATCCACAAAACTTTCTTTGCCGCCCTGTCAACACTCGATCGCACCGGCGCCAAGCGCATTTCATACAGTCGAATGCTCCACCATTGAGCTACCGGGGAAAAATCTATAGCGTTGGGATTCTAGCATCCCCTCATTGGGTCCGCAAGCCCATGGGCGCCTTCTCTATCGTCGAAAAAATCTTGATGGGTCTTTTCCAAAAACGTAGGATAGGGGCCCATGAACAATCCATTCGTTCGCCATCGAGCCCTGATCTCAATTCTCTTGACGGGTTTCATCTTCGCGGTTTTGGCCCTCGGCCTTTTCTTACGGCACTTTTTAGTGGACCTTCCTCCCGTCCACAGCCTGGACAACTACACCCCGTCTCTGGTCACGAAGGTTTACGATTTTCGCGGGGAACTTATTTCCGAACTTTTTATCGAGAAACGTAGCCTGCTCCCCTTGACCGAAATTCCGGTCAATATGCGGCGGGCCGTTTTGGCCATCGAGGACAACAATTTTTACTCCCATATGGGGATTGACACGCGTGGGATCCTTCGTGCCCTTTGGAAAAATATTCGCGCCCGACGTCTTGTTCAAGGGGCCTCCACTGTTACCCAACAATTGGCCAAAAACATCTTCCTGACACGGGAACGCACTCTTTCTCGGAAAGTGAAAGAACTCCTTCTCACTCTTCAGATCGAACGGAACTTGAGCAAAGACGAAATCCTTCAGCTCTACATCAACCAAATTTATTTTGGCCATGGGGCCTACGGCATCGAGCGGGCGGCCCGCACTTTCTTTGATAAATCCGCCACGGATCTCACCTTGCCGGAATGCGCTCTCTTGGCCGGTTTGCCCAAAGGGCCAGAACGATTTTCCCCCTTTCGGCGGCCCGACCGCGCTATCCGGCGAAGGAATATAGTTCTTCAACGCATGAAAGACGAGGGCTATATTACCGAAAAAGAACAACTGCACGCCATCGCCGTACCCCATCTGTTTGAGCGAAAAAAGGCCGATACCGCACACGCTTCCTACTTCGTCGAAAGTGTTCGCATTCAATTGGAGCCCAAATACGGGACAGAAGCCCTCTACAAAGGGGGATTGTCCATCTTCACCACCTTGGACGTCCGCATGCAGCGCGCCGCGGAAGAAATCACGCAGCGGCATTGGAACTCCTTTGACGACCGATACGCGGAGCAACGCTTGGAAGGCCTGCTGAAAAGCAAAGAAATCACACAAGACTTTTTTGACCGCTGGAAAAAATGGAAAGCGGCCCCAGAGAAAGAAGAAGAACCCGATGATTTCCCCGAACCGGTTCCGGTCCAAGGAGCGCTCGTCTCTCTGGATCCCCACACCGGCGGCGTAAGAGCCCTCGTGGGGGGCCGCAATTTTCAAGAGAGCCAGTTCAATCGCGTGTTGCAAGCCAAGCGTCAGCCGGGCTCAACCTTTAAACCTTTCGTGTGGTTAGCCGCCTTGGACGCGGGGATGACAGCCGCCACCATTGTCGACGACCTCCCCATCGCTTTCACCGACATGGAACGTCGCCCCCGCCTGGTGGCCGAAGCCACGGATTACGCCACGCTCCGGGAAATGGTCACGGGATACTACCTCTTGCCCCGGAAACCCGATCAACCCGACCCGATCTGGGCCCCGCAAAACTGGGACAACAAATTTTTGGGCCCCATCTCTCTTCGCCGGGGTTTAGCGGGATCCCGGAACTTGGTTTCGGTTCGACTGATCGATCGGGTTGGCCCCAAAGCCGTGGTGGACATCGCCCATCGCTCTGGAATCAACAGTCCCCTGGACGCCGTTCTTTCCCTGGCCCTCGGTTCCTCGGTTGTCACTCCTCTCGAAATGACAAGTGCCATTGGGACCTTCGCCAACAATGGGGTTCACATGGATCCCTACACCGTAACCCGCGTGGTGGACCGCGACGGAAAAGTTTTAGAAGAAAATGTGATCCAAGGGACGCCCAGCGTGTCCCCTCAAAATGCCTATCTGATCACTCGCCTCATGCAAGCGGTGATTCAGGAAGGGACGGGCTCCTACGCCCGCCGCTTGGGCCGACCTGTGGCCGGAAAAACAGGCACAACCCAGGACATGAGGGACCTGTGGTTTATGGGCTATGTTCCGGATTTGGTGACAGGTGTTTGGATTGGTTACGACGATTTTACGTCGTTGGGGAAAAAATTAACCAGCGCGGGAACCACCGTTCCCCTTTGGACCGAGTATATGACGGAAGCGACGAAATACGTGCCCAACCGCGACTTTCAAGCCCCCCCCGGCATCCTGTTTTCAAAAATCGATCGTGACACCGGATATCTGGCCCTGCCCACCTGCCCCCACGTCGTACTCGAGGCCTTCCGCGAGGGGACCGTCCCCACGGATTTATGTCCCGTGGACCACGAAACCAACGAACCGCCTCCTGAGGAAGAAATAACCGAATAACGGCGGGAGGGCTCAGGGATCCGAACAATCCCGCGTGGAACCACAGTTGAGGCAAATAATTTTACACTTGCGCGACACAGCGGTTCCCCCGCACAAAAGACAAACGGAAACGTCTCTCGGGTCAGGCGTTCTCACATTCCGGGAAGATTCATCCCTTTCATCATTTCCATGGCTTTCGAAGCGGCCTCACGCTTAACCGCCTCACCGGTTTCTGTCAGGAGCGCCGCCAAAGATTTTTCAAGTGTCGTTTTCTGTCCGGGGTTTAACAACGTGTCGTCGATCGACAAGCTCTCCACCCGATGGTTTCCATTCACCACAATGACTAACTTTCCACCCAATGCTTTTTTTTCAATGCGCAGATCCCCCAAGCGCCGTTCCGCTTCCTGAGCCATCTTGCGCATATCCATCAACTGCTTCATTTTGTCAAACATACGTTATCCTCTCTCTGATGGGATTGAAAAATCTTTGGGGATAGGGTCCCCCCAACGAATCCGGTCAGGACCCACGATGGCCCGGTAAACCAAAACCTCAACACCCGCGTCAACGGCCCGTCGGAGGGATTCCCCGTACGCGGGATCAATGTGGTCCGCGGCGCGAAATACCTTTCCCTCCGGGCGCTGAACCACGAACAGCATGGCGGCGCGATCGCCCCTCTGCACCACCCGAGTCAATTCTTCCAAATGTTTCTTCCCGCGTTCGGTGACCGCGTCCGGAAAAGAAACCGCGTCCCCTTCCAGCAAGGTCACATTTTTTATTTCAACCCAACACCGGCCCGGCGGCCCTTCCAACAAAAGGTCAATCCGACTGTTGACGCCGTAGCGCACTTCCCGCCGGACATCCGTGAAACTGATGAACTCTGGAATCAGTCCGTACTGGGCGGCCAAACCCGCTAAGCCGTTGGGAATCCCGGTATTGACACCCACCCAGCCCGCGTCCATTTCAATCATCTCCCACGTGTACCGGTGTTTTCTTCCAGGATCGGGATGATAACTGAGCGCCACGGGGCGTCCAGGCTCGGAACAACTTTTCATGCTCCCCGTATTGGGGCAATGGACCGTCACTGTTCTCCCGGTTTCAAGACGCACATCCGCCAAGAAACGCTTGTAGCGCTTCAGGAGGATCCCCCGCGCCAACGGTGGCGAAAAGACTATTTCAGCTTCCATAAATTCCACAATTCCCGGTTGATCGCGTCAATATCGTCCCGAGAAATTTTGTCCGCTTTTCGCGGTTGGACGGCGGGGGTCCCCGCCGCCAGAAAAGATTGAACCCCCAAGACCTGTGCCCCGACACCGCGCACCCACCGCTGAATGGCCCGGTCATCCGTCACCACAACCGCTTCACGGGGATTCGCTAAATCGTCCACCAAATCCTTAATTAACTTGTCCGCGTCCTTCCCCGGTGAAAAGAGAACTCGTGTTGTCCCCGTCCACGGGGGAGAAGAAACATCCGCTTGCCCATCGAACACCACGGTGACCGAATGGGAACGACTCCCTTGGGGCTGGCGATCTTCGATGAAACGGAGCAACTTCTCCCGTCGCTCCCGAAGCAAACCGGATGAAAGCGCCTCCGATTGGCAAATAACGTTGTACCCATCAACGACGAATTGGGCCATCAAATCACCCGGAGCGCGACCTACAACCGCCCAGAAAGGAGGCCCCAACGATGCGGGAATTGACCATGCTTCAATCATACGCCAATCGGAGCCTAAGGTAAACCGCCATCCGAACCTCTTCAAAGGATTGCCCCAAGGGGGTCTCTTCTTTATCGGGTCGGTAACCCGTCTAGCCGGGATCCGCGCAAGGTGGTATCATCGAACCCTATGAAATGGGCTTCAGCGCTTTCGGCAGAAAGCCGATTGGAAACGGCCGTAAAAGAAGCGGCCCTCTCGGTTAAAAAACAATTGGATGGAGCGGTGCCGGATTTCATGGCCCTGTTCGTGTCCCGAAACTTTGCGGACCGCTATGAAGAGGCCGGCGCACTTTTGGCCGATCGACTGCCGGGCCGGGTGGTCATGGGAACGAGCGCCGCCGGGCTCATCGGCGAAGGAAAAGAACTGGAGTCAAAACCCGGGGTCAGCCTGACCGCCGCGGTTCTTCCCGATGTTAAAGTTCACGCTTTTTCCATCCAAGAGGAGGACTTGCCCGACCTGGATGATTCTCCCCGCGCCTGGGAAAAACTGGTGGGGGTTCGAGCGACAGAGAACCCGCAGTTCGTACTTTTGGCTGACCCTTTTTCCTTTCGAATTGACAACTTTATCCTGGGTCTCGATTTCGCGTTTCCAAAATCTGCCAAAGTGGGTGGGCTGGCCTCGGGCGGGTCGGAACCCGGACGAAACGCCCTCTACCTGAACCATTTGTGCCTTCGATCCGGATTGGTCGGCGTGGCCCTCACAGGAAATATTGCCCTTGAGACCGTTGTCGCTCAAGGATGCCGCCCCATTGGTCTCCCGCTTCGCGTGACCGAGTGTAACGAAAACATCTTGATTTCCGTTAACGGAAAACCTCCGGTGGAGGTGCTTCAATCCATTTTCCCGGATCTTCCGGACCGGGATCGCCGGCTGATGAAACAAGCCCTTTTCGTGGGGATCGCCATGACATCCACCCTGGATCACCCTGCCCAAGGAGATTTCCTTATTCGAAACATCCTTGGCGTTAACAACGAAAACGGCTCTTTGGCGATCGGCTCCCCCCTTCGCCCGGGCCAAACCATCCAATTTCACCTCCGGGATTCTCACAGTTCGACCGAAGATCTTCGTGCGGTCTTTGACCGCACGGGAGAAGCCAAAACCAAAACCCGGGGAGCACTTCTCTTTTCGTGCGTGGGCCGCGGAAAATCCCTTTTCGGGAAGGCCAATCATGACACCGACTTTTTTTTACAGAACGTTGGGCCGGTCCCTCTCGGTGGTTTTTTTTGCAACGGAGAAATCGGACCGGTAGGGGGCACCACCTACGTCCACGGATACACCAGCTGTTTTGGATTGTTTCAACCCTGCCATGAATAAAGGGTTCGCTCTTTTTCTAAGTGGTATTTTGTTGGGAAACTCCCTCTTCGCCTCTGTTCCACCGGCCACCGCGGACGCACGGATGAACACCGCCATTGACGAAGGTCTCACCGCTCTCTACAACCTCGATTTTCCGAAAGCGAAATCCACGTTTATCCATTTGTCCGAAACCTACCCCGCTCACCCCATTGGGCTTTATGGATTGACCACCACCCTGTGGTGGGAACTGACGAACGAATTCGACGAAAAAAACGACGTCTTGGAAAAAGAGTTTATCGCCACGGCCGATCGAACCATCGCGATGACCCGCGCCATGGTCAAGAAAGGAGACCCCTCGGGGGTCGGCCATCTTTGCTGGGGCGGGGCGTTGGGCCTCCTGGCGCGCTGGGACGCCATTCAGGGCCATTGGCTGGCCGCCTACCGGCACGGCAAGGGCGCTTTCGACATTCAGCAAAAAGCCATTGAGATCAATCCAAACAATTACGATGCCTATTTGGGCCCCGGAATCTTTCATTACTACGTGGCGGTTCTCCCAGCCACCGTGAAGTTTTTTGCCCGCATGGTTTTCGGTGGTTCCAAAAGCCAGGGGCTTGAAGAAATTCGTCTCGCCATGACGCGAGGACGGTTCTCCCGTATGCCCGCGCGCCTTTTTCTCGTGAACATTTACGCCAACAATGAAAAAGATCCAGCCACGGCTTTGGCTCTCCTCCGGGAAGGTCGTCTGGAGTTCCCAGACAGCCCCTTTTTTCATTTTGTTGAACTCCTCTTGTTGGGCGACGCCCAGGACTGGGACGGACTGGAAGCCGGAGCGTTGGATTTCCTTGCCCGCATCAAAGAGGGACGACCTCACTACGGGGCGCGGTTCGAACATCGGGGGTTCTACGCTCTTGCGAACAGTTATTTGGGCCGAAAAGAAACCGCCAAAGCCCTCGCCCTCTACAATCATATCCTCGCTGAATTTCCCTTTGAAGACCGTTGGATCAGTTTCTCGTATCTCCACCGGGGAAAAACATTCGATTTAATCGGCCGACGCGAAGACGCCTTGGCCGACTACCATACCGTTCTGAAACGCCGTGACGTGTGGGAACTTCACGACAAGGCGAAAGCGCTGATCCGGCGCCCCTACGTTCCGGAATAGATGGTGAACCGATTGTGGGGGATGGTTTGGGCGATCGTGATCCTATCGGGAATGGCCGCCACCGCCCATCACCTCCGAAACACTGTCCATAACGCGTTTTTCCTAAGATCAGCGGGCGTTTCTCAGGAAGCGCGGTCGAACCTGCAGGAAACCCTTGATCGCCAAACCCGCGACCTGGGAGACTTGGCCTATGAAATGGGGCAGAGCGCCACACTGGAAGAAACCGGTTTTCAGGAAAAAGCGGTCCGGCTCTTACGTGACGCTCCGGTGTATTCCGCGATCGCGTTTTTAAACGAAAGTTTTAGGCGACAGTGGGGATTCCCTTTCACTTCCCGTCGGCTCACGCAGGGAACAAATCTGGTCAATCCTTCCGAAGAGTGGACCGCGGCCCACCGGTCCGTCAGCACCGGAGAACCCGCGGCCTCCGGACTTGTGGATCTGATGGAAGGGGGGAGGGGGATCCTCCTTTACGCCCCGGTCCACTACGGCGGGCAATGGACGGGCGTGCTGGAGGGATCGGTTCTGATCGCCCGTGTGGCGCTAGACTTGATTTCACCAACCGTTGGTCGAGATTTTTATTACACGATCATTGATGAGCGGCAGGGTCGCGAAATTTACGCTTCCCCGTCCCCTGGGGTAAAAAATGTTTCACCGGCTTACGACTCCTATTTCAGTCTTCCCGTGGCGGACCGAACCTGGTGGATTCTTCTTCACCCACAGGCGCCCCCGCCGACCTTGGCCATTGTCGTCGGCGCGCTGTGCGCGGAGGGATTGTTGGGGTTCCTGATATATTACCTTTGGAGGAAACGAAAATGAAACGACTTCTGATGGTCTTACTCATGGCAGGCGGGTGGGCGGGCATCGCGGCAGAACCTTTCGATGTGGCTGTCGAAGGACCAACGTCGAACGACCCCATTATTTTGCAAGGGACCTACACGGCCCCCACGGCCAAGGGCGCCCCGGTTCTCGTTACAGTGCACGGGTTAGGAAGCTCACGCGAAGAATGGGCTCCAATCCTCCAGCGAACCACCGATCGCGGGTGGGGTTCCTTGGCCTTTGATCTTCGAGGCCACGGACGAAGCCGTGGAACGATTTCAGGGAAACCCGTCAATTTCGAGGATCCGGACAACGGCCGCAATCCCGCTTTTTGGGCCCATCTCCCGGGAGATTTGGAACGGGTGGTCAACGCGTTAAAAAAGAAGAACGGGATCACTCCGCAACAAATTGTTCTGATCGGCGCAAGCGTCGGAGCGAACACGGTTTTGGACGCCTCCGCACGCCTCCCGGGCACACGGGCACTGGTCCTTCTATCCCCCGGCCTCAATTACGCGGGGATTTTAACGGAGGGCCCCATATCCTCCTTGACCCTGCCCACACTCCTCATCGCGGCGAAACCGGATCTCTACGCTTTCACAAGCGCCGAACGATTGAAAATGTTAGCTCCGCCTTCCCTTCTCACATGGAAACCCCTTTCGGCGGGGACGCCTCAGGGGGCCCACGGGGTTCAACTCTTCGACGGAAAACTAGAGATTCAAATTTTAGATTGGATTGAAAAGGGCGACAAACGCTGAAGACGGTTTACTTTCATTCCAGACAAAGTCACTCCCCCCACGTTTTTCCCCTGAACCAAAACGTGAAAGGCCCCCCCAAACGCATGGGGATGAATCAACTGTTGAACTTGCCGTGCCACCCGCGGTCGGTCGGATTCGGCCGCCCCTTCAACCAACGTCCGTAAAAGATTCTCCCCCGCCGAGAGAAAATAGGACCCTTGCCGCGCGTAAACAAGGGGGACCAATTCTCGAGGTTCTCCCAAACGAGCCAAACGCGTAAAATCCACGTGGGCCGTCATGTCCTGTTCGCCTATGGCGGTGAAAGGATCCTCTCCAACGGTGTGCTGGAAGAAAGTTCGTCGCGTTCCATGGGGCCGATGGTTACCAAACAGTTCCCCCCCCACCCCACCGTAATCAACCGTCAGCACAAAACCTCGAGCCAAAACGCGGGATATTTCTTCCACTGTATCTTCCATAGAAAGAAAAACTTCCCCCTCTTGGCCTTCCTCAAGGATCACCCCAGACAAAGCCAAAGATTCCGCTAAACCAGGGGAGGGAGGCCCTGGACACTCACGCAGACGTTCTCCATGAGTTTCCACCCACAGTTCCCAAAGGCGCCCTTCTTTCCAACGGACGCGATGAAAGGGGAGAGCGTCAAAAAATTCGTTGGAATAAACACATCCGTCCACCCCCGCCGTATGTTCCATTTCCTGTAAACTGGCGTGAAAATGAACATGTCCATAGCGGGACAATCGACACCGAGCGGCCTGTCGGGCCACGGGGCTCGCTTCCACCAGGTGGAGACTGACACGGCGGGCCCGCCCCTTCTCTTCCAAAGCGCGCAGCACCGATTCCGCTAAAGCACCGTCGGATCCACCCAGTTCCACCAGGGTGAACCGTTCGGATCCTAAAGCGTCCCACATCTCGATAAATGTTTCCGCCAACAAGCGGCCGAACAAGGGACCGGTCTGAACGTTCGTCACAAAGTCCCCCGCTCGCCCGGTCCGAACCTTGGTCATGTAGTAACCGTAGCCCGGATGAAAAAGTGCCCACGACATAAATTCCGCAAAGGTCACCCGGCCCCGCCGCCCGATTTCGGCCCGAACGATCGCGTCCATAGGTGTCATTCCTTGTTCTCCAAGACCCGCTCTATTTCATCCCGAACCGCCACGACCGATTCCGTTCCTCGAGCCGCCTCCAACACGGTCCGTGCCCAAGGAGCCCTAGCACGTCCCAGAGCCCACGCCGCGTGATTCCGGACGAATGGTTCCGGATCCGTCCGAAGCACGTCGGTCAGTTCCTCTCGCAAAAGATCCACAGCCCCTCGGTTCGCCGCCACCAAACACGCGTTCCGAACCAATCCCGCGCGCTTCGCCCGAAGGAGGGCCGTCCCAGCGTATCGCGCTCGAAACATTTCCGGTGTTTTCAACCGGAGAACTTCCGCCAAGGACACCCAGGCCCCCGTCCCACGATCCGATGAAAATTCTGGCCATCGGCTTTCCAACGGACGCACGTTGAATGGACAAACGTCCTGACAATCATCGCACCCAAACAACCAATCGCCCCCTCGGACTCGGAGAGGCCAGGGAATCTCCCCGCGGTTCTCAACGGTGTGGTACGCCAAACAAAGCCGTGCGTCCAGAGAAAAAGGCGTGTCCAGCGCCCCCGTGGGGCATCGATCCGCACACCGTTCGCAAGACCCGCACCCTTGAGGAAGAGCCGCGTCCGAAGGAAGGTCCAAATTCACGACAAGGTTCGCCAGAAAAAAGTTTGAGCCCAAACCCGGGATAATGAGGTTGGTATTTTTTCCCACAAAACCCAACCCCGCCCTTCGGGCAAAAGCCCGTTCCAAAAACGGCTGGGCGTCCACGCTCGGCCGGGCGAGCACGTCACCAAACTCGCGCCCAAGTTTCTCTTTAAATTCCTCCAACCGCCGTTCAATCACAGGATGATAGTCCACACCCCAAGCGTATCGAGCCACACGCCCGTAGGCCAATCCCGGAGCCGCCGGAAGAGGCCCCGCATGAAACGAAACCCCGAGCGTGATCACCGACCGGGCTTCCGCGAGGAAAGAGCGAGGAGACGCGCGCCGCGCGGGGTCCCGGGTCAACCACGCCATCCCCGCGGCATGACCCGCTTGAGACCAAGAAGCCAAACGGTCCCCATCTTCCACCACGGAATCCGATCCGGTGAATGAGACACGGTCAAACCCAAGTTCCTGGGCCAACGCTCGAACCCGTTGTGCCTTTGCGTTCGTCACTTGTTCAGGAAGAACGGAGACGAACCAGCCGTTCGGGAAAGTTGGAAGCGATGGCGTTCACCCGGAGACGAAGAACGCGTTTCAAGTCCAATCGCTCGTTGACGGTCCAGGTTCCCACGAACCATCCCCGCTGCCGAGCCTCCCGTGTGAACCGGTCCGTCAGAAGAGTGAACCGAGGGAAAACCCACTCCGCCCTGGACAGCGCCATCCGCCGAGGAAGGTCCTGAGGGATGGTGCGTAAAAGGAGTCCGGTTCGAAGGCGGGGACACGAGACCTTGGCCTGGGTCATCGCTTTAGGATTAAAAGAAATTAAAATTACCCGTCCCACCATTCCCCTTTTCTTCAGAACCGCAACGGTCTGTTGAACAAGGGAACGCGCGTTCCCAGAATTGGTTTTTAATTCAACAACAACCTGGAGGAGTGCCCCGGTTTTAGTCCGACGGGATTTGGCCCAGTCGAAAAGATCGTCCAACCGCCATAACTTCTCACGGGCAAACCCCCGACCAAACCAGGACCCCGCGTCCAGGCGCTGCAGGTCCGCCCAGATTTTCTTTCGAACGAGGCCACGACCATTGGTGGTGCGATCCACCGTTTCATCGTGAATCACCACGGGCTGACCATCCTTCGAAAGATGGACGTCGCATTCCACAGCCTCCGCCCCCAACCGAAGGCCCGCCTCAAAAGACGCGCGTGTATTTTCCGGAGCGTGGCCCATCGCCCCCCGATGCCCAATAATCAAAACGGGGGGAGAAGGATCCTTCTCCTTGGCCGGCGCGACAACAGAATTCATCTTTGTTCCCATGTCACAAGAGCGCACGCAGGTCACGTTCAAGGCGTTCCACCTCTTCGTCGTTCGTCCCGTCGTAAGAACCGCGTTGGATCCCGTCCCTGTCCACGAGCACCAAACGAACGCTGTGGATCAGTTGGTTTGCGGGATGCGGAGGGGAGGAACCATCCACGGCAATACGAAACCCATTCACCACCACTTCGTGCATCGTGGGGGGTTCCCCCCACAAGAAAAACCACCGTTTCGGATCCGCTCCGAACCGCGCCCCATAGGAACGAAGGACCGAGGGGGTATCAAACGCCGGATCGACGGAAAACGAAACCAACCGAAAATCCTCCGCATCGGCAAACGTTTTCTGCAACCGGGCCATTTGTTGGGAAAGGAGAGGGCAAGGACCCTGGCAACGGGTAAAAATAAAATTGGCCACCCACACACGTCCCGTAAGTTGAACCGATGAAAAGGATTTTCCAGTGCTTTCCAAGAGATGAAACACCGGGACAGGCGCGCCTTTGGGAGAATCAGACGTCTTGGATTTTTCACGATCCAGATACCACGAACTCCCAATCAGCCCCATCAACACCAGGGTCAACCAGAGACAGAACTGCCGAAAAAAGAACTCGGGTGGTGGAACCCGAAAAGCCATTAGTGGCTGCGCGTTCGATGAACCAAGAACCAGGCCCCCGTAAACATGGACACCGAAAACAGGAAAATCCCTCCCACACACACCAACATAGACGGTCCGCCGCTTCCCGAGGAACCAAAAAAAGCGAGGTGAAGACCGGCCACACCGTAGGTCACAGGGTTGGCCAACATGAGAACCTGGAGCCACCCTGGGGCCCCCGTCACAGGGAACACCGCTCCAGACAGAAACCAAATCGGCATCAAAATCAAGTTCATCATGGCGTGAAATCCTTGAATGGAATCCGTCATCCAAGCCATCATCAGCCCGAGCCCTGTTAACCCAAAAGAAAGAAGAACCAGGATTACCACAGCCCAAATCACCCCACTCACGGAAAGAGAAACACCAACCACCGGAAGAAGCGCAATAAAGATCACCGCTTGAAGAAGCGCCAAAAGGGTACCTCCAAGCATTTTTCCCATGACAATGGACCCCCGAGGTGCGGGGGAGACCAAGACAGCCTGAAGGAACCCCGCTTGGCGATCTTCAATCACTGAAATCGTTGAAAAGATAGCGGTGAACAAACAGACAAGCGCCATGGTCCCGGGAAGAAAGTATTGCAGGTAGTTCAGTCCCGCTCCCACCGTCCCCGGGGGAGCCTGAAAATTGCGTCCCAAACCCGCTCCAAGAAAAAGCCAGAAGAGGAGGGGGGTCGCCAAAGCCCCAATCACCCGATTCCTTTGCCGAAAAAAACGCGCCATTTCACGGGCGACCAAGGTCCCGGTGGCTAAGATGAAACGACGACCGCTCACGCGAGGACCTCCGATTGTTCCGCCCAAAACCGATGGCCGGTGTGAAGAACAAAAACGTCTTCCAAGGTGGGTTTTCCCACTTGAACAGAAACAATCAATCCCGGAAACGCCTCCACCAATTGGGGAACAAACCGATGCCCGTCGGGACGATCCATCCGAACAAACCCGTCCACTTCCTTCGCCTCCACGCCGAATTGAGCGCGAACCCCCTCAATCAGCCGGTCGGAATCTGTCGTAATAACGGTCACCACGTCCCCTCGAATATCGTCTTTCAATCGGGCGGGGGTGCCCAAGGCCGCCAGCAAGCCTTTGTCCAACAACGCCAAGCGAGAACACCGCTCGGCCTCTTCCATCAAGTGAGTGGTCACCAGAACGGTCACCCCTTGTTTTGTTAACGAGGAAAGATACGTCCACACATCTTTTCGGGCACCCGGGTCTAAACCCGTGGTGGGCTCATCCAAGAGGAGGACGGAGGGTTCGTGAAGCAGCCCTTTGGCGATCTCCACCCGTCGTTGAAGGCCACCAGACAAGGTTTCGACCCCATCGGACGACCGATCGGCAACACCCAGCCGCGCCAAAAGATCCGTCGCCCTCCGGCGAAGTGTTTCCCCTTCCAAACCATACAGGTGCCCCTGATGAATAAGGTTTTCTAAGACGGATAGTTTTTTATCGAGACTGGGCGATTGGAAAACCACTCCAATCGTTTCGCGAACCTTTTCGGGAGACACCGCCACCTCGTGTCCCAAGAGAACCGCCCGACCCCCGGTGGGACGAAGCGCCGTGGAAAGGATTTTAAAAAGGGTTGTTTTTCCTCCTCCGTTGGGGCCGAGGACACCAAACAGTTCCCCCGGCTGAACAGAAAAAGTAATTCCGCGGAGCGCCGGGGAGGGATCGGCGCCTCGCTGTCGGGGCGGATAATCGTGACGGAGCCCGTCAATCTCTACGGCATCGGTGGTCATACGCTCCACCGCACACCGTCAATAACAAGGATGCCCAATAAGACCGGCAAATAAACCACCGAAGCCAAAAAGAGCCTACGGGCTCGAGTCGTCGACCGGTCTTGCGAAAAGAGAAACCCCAAAACCAAAAGACCTCCGCCCATCAGGCCGGCGGAAACCGCGTAAGCGGGCCCCACCAGGGGCGCCAACAAGGGCAGAAAACTTGCCACCAACAGGGCCACCGTTAACCCCACGATGCGACGAGCGGTCCTCTTCCCATCGATTTCCTTGACCGGCAACATGGAAAGCCCCGCTCGGGCGTAATCGTCACGGTAAAGCCACGCCAGAGAAAAAAAGTGGGGAAACTGCCAAAAGAAAAGGATGGCAAACAACGCCCAAGCCCCCGGTTCAAACCGACCCGCGGCCGCGGTCCAACCCATCACCGGAGGGAGGGCCCCGGCCACCGCACCAAACACCGTATTGAGCGCGGTAATTTTCTTGAGCGGTGTGTAGACGTAAAGATAAACGCTGGCTGTCAGTCCGGCCACCACCGCCGTCAATCCGTTCACGAAACCCGCCAGATAAACCATTCCTCCCACCAATAAGAGGACCCCCACGAACAACGCTTCTCCCGGAAAAAGTCGGCGGGCAGGTAGGGGGCGAGATTCGGTCCTCCGCATGAGCGCGTCCACATCTCGCTCAAAAAGCATGTTTAACGCACAGGCCCCGGACGACACCAAAAGCACGCCGAAGGCCGTGTGCCCCAAACGCGCCCCATCCAAAACACCCGGAGATCCGAGGAGAAACCCCGCCAGAGCGGTCACCGCGGCCATAACACTGATCCCCGGCTTCGTGAGAGCCATGTAATCTTTCACACGGTTCGACGTGAAGGTTCCTGAAAAGCGTCGCCAGGCCAAGAGCAACAACATCACGGAAAATCCCAAGAGAAGGGCCCCGACCATCACGTGCCCTGTGGTCCACAACACAACCGCCATCGGTCGTAGTTGCCAACCGCTCACCGTGAAACTTAAGAGCGTGATCACCCCCAGCGACACCTGGAGAAAATAGACCGCCGCCAAGCCCAGGGCCGTCCGCCAAAGCGTGAGATCCTGAGCGTGGGTCCCATTCAAGCGATGAAACACCCATCCGATCCACAGGAGGAGGAGGCCCGCGTTAACAATATGGAATTCAATGGCGTGACCCGTATGGCGGACCACAGCCCCCAACACGAGTTGAACAAAAAGAGTGAGAAAGAGGAGCAACGCAATATGGGGCAGTGGCACGTGTGAGGGTCGGTCCGGAGCGGCGGGGACCCCGGTCGATCGCCACGCCGGAGACGTCCACACCGCCAAGGCAACGGTCAGACAAAAAAACGTTTGGGCCAAAGTTCCATGGGCAATGGAAATGGGTTTAGGAAGCTTATAGAGGACCGTTAGACCGCCTAAAACACCCTGAACGACCACAAGGGCCAGGGCACCCCAAGACGCCCGGCGAATCCACGCTCGAGGATCCCGCCGAAAGACCACAACGGTGAGGATGGTCAGCATTCCCACCCCTGTGGCCACCATCCGGTGTCCGTGTTCAAAAAGAATCCCCCCTACCATGGGCGGCATGAGCCGACCGTAAGAAAGGGGCCAATCCGGGACCGACAAACCGGAATGGGTACTGGTGACAAGACCTCCGACAAAAATAAGGGCCAAGGTGGCCACAACCAACGTCAAGGCCACCCGAAATCTTCCTGGAGAATAAACGTAGGGATCGGTCATTCGTCCCACACATCACCCGGTTTTATTGGTGGGCGAAGAGAATACAGATAGGTGATCAAATCTTCCATTTCATCCTCTTTGAGCAAATCTCCCCAGGCCGGCATAAGAAACATCGGGGGTGGTTTCAAGGGATCCTCAGGTTCCGGTTGCCGCCCCAAGGCGATTCGCTCTTTCAATTCGTCACGGGTAAATCCGTCCCGAACCATCGTGAGGGAAGGGATTTCCAGACCCACCACGTTCGTGTTCCGGACCCCTCCTCCTCCGTACGGCCCGTGACAGACCCCGCATCCGAGCCGGTTGTAAATATTTTCCCCACGTTTTTCCGGCTGACCTTGGAAGCGTCTGGAATTCCAGGGCGGGTCTCGCCGATAGTCTTCCCCCTGGAGCGTCGCCATATAGGCCACAAGCTCAGCACGGTTCGATTCCGTTAATTTGTAACGGGGCATTCGGGTATCGGGCTTCCACTCTTGGGGATCTTTCATCCAAAGGTCCAGCCATTCCGTTGAATGACGAAGACCCACGGTGGTCAAATCGGGACCCGCCTGCCCTCCCCCACGATCACCCACACGGTGGCACGTTAAACAACCCAGACCCACGAAGCGCGCCCGACCCCGCGCCACAGGATCCGAAGGGGAAGAACACCCCCACAGAAAAAAAACAATTAAAGCCGATAAAAATAAGTGCATAAGGTTGGGATTCCGATGCCCCATTGTATATGAAGGGGACCTATCTCTCAAGGAAAGATCCACCCCCTTGATAAGAAACCCTTGAAAAAAAAATGTTCTTCTGCTATGTTAAAAGAGATGAGACAACAGAGCCGACATCACGCTGCGGAATTCCCCCCGCGTTGTTCAAAAAAAATCGCATCGTTTCTCTCGGGAATGGCGCTTTTGGGCCTCACCACCACGCTCTTCACACCGACTCTTTCCCTTCACGCCGACGATAGTTTTGACGACACAGACTATATGGCCGTACTGGAAGAACGCGAGCGTGGGGTGGGGTGGAATCTGGCCATTGGACCGACCGGGGGGCACACCACTCTCCTGGGCGGGTACAAAGACTATGGGAACCTGGGTAACGTTGGGCTGGATATTTATTTTCGACCACCCGTCCCCCAATTCCCACGATGGTATGACCGGCTTCTATTCCGTCTTTCCGGCAGCTATTATCCTTTAGAGGTTCCCCCCTACGTGGCCTACACAACGGAGGATCTCTATTCTGTTAACGCCACGGTTATTTTTCGACTCATGGGATTTTACGGAACCCCGGAACACAAGAGACTCATCCCTTTCATTGGAGCGGGTCCAGCCCTTCAATGGGACCGTGTTTCTATTAAACACCCGGCTGTTCAGGAAAGTGGGGCGAACATGCACCTAGGTTTTTCGGCGACGGGCGGCTTCATGCTCCCCACGGTGGCAGGGTTTCGCCTCATCCCTGAAGTTCGCTACCAAGCCGTCCGCGAACCCGATCAATATTGGACGTCCCATATTTCGTATATGTTGGCGTTAACCTATTGGCCCCCGGCCAATGTGGTGGAATAATATGACCAAACAGCCCTTCCCGTTAGTCTTTGGATTAATGAGTCTCTTGGTTTTTTCCTGGGGATGCAAGCGCAATGCAAACAACCCACTCCTGGGAACACCCGATGATGCCGTCACGGACGTTCAACTTTACGTGCGCGGGGTAGACAACACAAATCCCCCTGAAGTATCGGTCCTTTTTCAGTCCGTGGCAAATTCTTCTTTTCGCATGACGGATTTGTTATTAGCTAATTTTGCCGTTCTTCAAGATGAAAAACCGCTGATCGCAACTCGTTATGGCCCAGCGAACGACTACCCTTTCGCCGTCATGCTCATCATGGATCGGAGCGGGAGTATGGCGGATCCCTTTGGCAGTTCGAGTCGAGCCGAAGAAGCCAATATCGCGGCCACTGTGTTTCTAAACAACCTCCCCGCCACCGCCCAAGCGGGGCTGATCGAGTTCAGTTCGAATGCCCAGATAACAGTACCCATGACCACCAACAAGCAACATGTCATATCGGCGGTCAACTTTTCGACCGCCAGCGAGGGCGGGACGGCCCTCTACGACTCGATTATTCTCGGGGCTCAGGAACTCTCGAAAGCGACCGGGTTACGATTAATCGTCTTTCTCACTGATGGAGATGACAGCGCAAGCACCCATACCGCCGAAGACACTCAAGCCGCACTCCTTTCAATTGGAACGGTGGCCAGTGGGGTGATTGTTAGTACATCCGTTTCTAATAATGCCAAAGCAAAGATGCAGACGATTGTCGATGGAACAGGGGGAACCCTTTCCGAATCTCTAGACCCCATAGATTTGGAAAATGACCTAAGCAACCTTCTGAATGGGGGGTCATTTCAAGATATCTACGCTTTAACCTTCCGAAGACGGAACAATGAACCCAACATCCGAATTTACGTGAGCTACGGAACAAACTCAGCTTCCGTGGACATGAGCGTCTACCGATAACGTCCGCCTTTTAGCCCTAAAGAAAAGGCCCGGTCTCCCTTAAAAGGAAGCCGGGCCTTTTCAATTGCGTAGATCGTTTAACCGTATTTGTATTGAACGCCGAAGCCCCCGCGGGGCCAGTCGCATTTAATATTATCGAAAGGGCAAAGCATGCGGCAGGCACCGCATTCGATGCAATTTTCGAACGAGACGATAAGTTTCTTTTGGCTTTCTTCCCATTGATAGACTTGGGCGGGGCAAACCGTGGTGCAAGGTTTGTCGTGGCACTTGTTCAGACAGGCGGCGTTGTCTTTGATGGTAATATGGGCCTGATGGTCCGCCTTATACGTCAGGCTCCCTAACTTTTCATCCACATTAACTTTCGGTAACGCGTCAGAGCTCATGGTTAGTTCCTGTGGGTCAGTTTCCACAACAGGACCCTCATTTTAAGGGCCATCTTCATAAGACTAAATTCGTTTTTAAGGGTCAGTTCCGATTTCACCATCGCCTTGACCGCGGGGTTTCCAAGCAATCGTTGAAGAATGCTTTTTTGAACGTCGCGTTTCGGACGGCCATCCACCTGGAAATAGTCGTACAGGGATTGGGCCATCAGCTCAGGCCCCTCAGCCACTAGATCCATATGCTTTTCCACCATGGATTCAAGGTCTTTATGATCAAAGAGGTCGGGAATAATAAAACAGTCTCTCAATTTCGTCTGATAATTCGAAAGGGTTTTCGCGCTAAAGTCCCCCTTCTTTTTGGCCTCAATCACCGTTTCACCGGCCAACCGGCCCGCGGTCATGGCCATGTTGGACCCTTCCCGGTGGGACGCGTTAACCATTTGGGCCGCGTCACCCACAACCAAAACGCCATCCGCAAAAAGCTTCGGCAACGAGTTGTAGCCCCCTTCCGGAATCAAATGGGCGGAATATTCCAAGGGTTTGGCGTCTTTAATCAGGCGCCGTATCATGGGATGCCTTTTGGCGTATTCCAGCAGATCCGGTGGACGTATCCCCGTTTTTTGGAAATGAGAAAGCTTTACGCCCACACCGAAAGAAAGAGATTCTTTGTTCGTGTAAAGGAAAGAATACCCCAACATGCCCCGTGAGGTATCGCCGAAGATCTCAACGGTGGTTCCTTCGCCTTTCTCCAAGTTGAAGCGATCTTCGATCTTTTCGCGAGGCAACGCCAGGACTTCCTTTACACCCAACGCCACTTCGTCCGCTGTCCATTCGTCCAGAAGACCGAGTTGTTGCCCCAGGAGGGAGTTGACCCCATCAGCGGCAATCACCACGTCCGCAAAAATTTCATCGCCTTCACTGGTTTTAATACCAACCACTTTTCCGTCTTTTTTGATCCCTTCTCGGACCGTCACTCCAGTAAACAGCTGAGCCCCCGCCTCTTCAGCTTTTTTGGCAAACCATCGATCAAAATTCGCACGGATAACGGTGTAACAGTTGTGGGGTTCCGCCAACCATTTCTCTGATTTGAACCCCACTTGAAACATGGAATCCTTGGAAAGAACCCAAATTTTTTGTTCCGTGATCGGCCGTTCCAGGGCGGCCTGGGGGTCTTTCCAGAACTCCGGGACAATTTCGTCCAACATTTTGGTATACATCACCGCGCCTTGAACGTTTTTGGCTCCAGGGTATTCGCCCCGTTCCAAAAGAACAACGTTCAACCCGGCTTTGGCCATGGTGAGAGCGGCAGCCGTTCCAGCGGGACCCGCCCCAACAACGATCGCGTCGAATTTATCGTCAGCCATGGGAAATCACAAACTCGGGGAAGGAACCACTTGCCGAACCGCCTGATCCAATTCGACCGGGGTGAACGGTTTCGCCAAGAAACCTTTGACTTGGGGAAATTTGGCAAACATCTCTTGGGTAAATTCCAAGGCTGTCACTATGATCACGGGAAGGTCCTTAAACTGAGGATGATTAGAAAGATGCATTGAAAGCGTGTGGCCATCCATACCGGGGAGCATCACATCCAAGAGCAACAGGTCCGGCTTTCCCTTCGACAAAACTTCTAAAGCCGCCGTCCCAGACGACGCTTCAAGGACGTGATGACCGTTTCGCTCAAGGACACTCCGAGAATATTCCCGGATATCGGATTCATCATCGGCAATCAGAATAGTGGCCACGTCTTCTTTATCCTTATTTATCGTACAACTCTTTGTAGCGGCTGGGGTGTTTGGCTTTAAAATCTGTCAACAATTTTTCCCGATGGGCTTTCCAAGCGGCCTTGTTCTTTCCCATTTTCCGCTGCTGACTATCGTAAGCCAAAAACTTATACACCGCCCGCCCTTCTTCGTTTGAAATTTCGCACCCAGGCTTGGACATCATCCGTTTGACATAGCGTTGCCAAATGTCCGTTTCCACCTGCCAAACATTATGAGAAGAAAACATATCGGGATCCGAAGCCTTCAATTTATTCAGATTGGTTAGTTTCTCGGGACCTTTTCCATCCACTTCGAAGAACTGGCTGTTGAGCGGACGAGCCGCGGAATGACACTTGGTGCATTTCATAAGCAGGACGTTTTTATACGCCGCCTGTAAGTCCGCGGGGTAAGTGGCCAATTCCTTATCGGTAAGTTTTTCCGGGCCAAAATCGTTCGCGTAGGGGCTCGCCAGGGCCTTAGCTTTTTCCGCTTCAAAGGAAGATTCCTCCGCCCACACGAAACCAAACCCACCCACAAGAAAACCCACCGCAACCCATAAAAGAGAACGTTTCATGATGGAGACCGCCTTTGTTTGTCGTTGAGCGTATTCTACCACTCTTCCAGCTTTTCCGCGATACTAAAGAGATAGGTCACTAGATCTTCCATTTCCTGCCCATGGATTTTGTCTTTCCAAGGAGGCATGTACAGCGACGGGGTCGGGCCTTTGGGGTCGGCTTTATCAACCGGGGATACGCCCTTTTCGATTTTTTCGATTAACTCTTCCCGGGTGTAAGTCGCCACGGATTTCCGAAGATTCGGTTCGGTCACGTTCACGTAGTTGAAGTTTCGAGTTCCCCCGGACCCATCCGGCGCGTGACACCCGCCGCAACCGTATTTCGTGTAGACCGCGGCTCCCCGTTGCGCGGCCGTTTTAAGAACGGGTTCCGGCCGGGGACCGGCCACGGGAACCCTATATTCCATGGGAATTTTATCACGGGACAGGGACAACACGTAGGTGGTCACCGCGTCCGCGTCCTCGGGAGGCAAATTGAAGAATGGCATTCCGGAGGGCGCAATGGGTTCGTCGTTAAACCGACCGGTGGGATCACCCGGAACCAGTTCCCAGGGATCTTTCACAAAATGCAGTCGAATCCAGTTGGCTAAAGTTCGCTGACTTTCGGGAAGACCCGTGTGGCTAAAATCAATTCGAGAAAGGGGCTTGTCCGCTGTTTCTTCGGCCAAATCGACAGAAATCGGACCCCCTTGTCCATGAATCTGGTGACACCCGATGCAGCCAAGTTTCTTAAAAAGAACCTCTCCTCGCCGCCACACAGGGGTCTGAGGCAGTCGAGTCTCGTCGTACAGGTCACTATGACATTTCGTGCAAGACGACTGAATGGAACCCCCCGTCCGCAGAGGCTTTTCCCAATGCTTCACCCGACCATGCCCGGCGTCAACGGAAGTGGCCAACCCCTGCCCTTCATGACAAACAGAACAGGCGAACCGTTCCACCGGATGCGCCTTGTGAACCGCGTGGGGCTTTGCCGCGTAAGGGTGATCCGCGTAAACCGTTTCGGTCCCCGGCGAAAGGACAGGATCATACCCCAAATGGCAGGACGTGCAACGGTCGTACCGGTCCAAAGCGGGTGCCATGAGTTGACGAATCTTGACCGATTGTCCACGAAACAAATTCAACTCTTTAACAAAAACGTCCTTTTCCTCCGGCGTTTTGGCCCGAGAAATTTCCTCCGCCAGTCGCGTTTTCTCCATGCGAAAAAATTCCCGCTGATATTTTTTCCATTCTCGGTTTTGGTCTTTGATCACAGCCGCCACGAGCAGCCCGAGCAGAAGGATGTTCCCTCCGACGAAAAGATTCCGAAGGGTTAAATAGCGCGTGAAAATAATTTCTTTCAGACTCATATGTTGAGATTAAGGCCAGGCAAACTGAAAAGATATTTGATGTTAAAACCCAGACGGGCGGCCATTTTAAGAACAACACCCAACATCATGAGCAACATCATCATGGTTGTTCCGTATTGGATCGGACTGAGCTTGGCTGTTCGCAGATATTTCTGAGGAAGCACGAACGCCATCACTAAAACGATGAACAGGAAGAACGCCACATAAAAAATTTCCGTCAAGCCAAAATGAGGAATGTTCTTTGAAATAAAATCGAACCGAAACAGAAACGCGTGGGCGGCCTTGGCCAAAACACCCACCAAAACGGACCCCATGGCGGTCAGGCCGATGGATTTCTTTAATGGCCAGTCCGCTTTAACCAACTTAGGGAACAGCAATCCTCCACCGAAATAAGCTCCGAAAAGAGCCCCCGCTGCGCCGAACGCCGAGAGGATCCCCAGGATCCCCCCCACCCGAATTCCGGGAACTTTCTGACTGGAGAAAAAACTCCCCACCTTGTCCGTAAAATCGACCATGATCAGGTTCCAGGTGGGAAGCTGAACCGCCTGACTGTGCCCTTCCCAACTCTCCCAGGGCCAGAAAAACGCCCAATTGGGCCCCCGCATGAACGTCCCAATAATGATCAAAATAAACCACATGGAAATTCCGAACAGGAAAACAGAATTGGCAAAAGGTCGCGTTTTCAAAGAATAAGTGCCCACCCCGGATTTGGGATCTGGGTCTAAATAGGGAATGGCCATGAGCCCCGTGGTGATGACCCCAGGCAAAACGACACCCGCCAACCAGGGATCAAAGTAAACCAGCAGTTCCTGCAGACCCAGGAAATACCAGGGAGCTTTCGAGGGGTTCGGCGTCACTCCGGAATTGGCCAATTCTTCCAGGGGGGCGTTTACCAGAACGGACCACCCAATCAAAAAGGCCAACATCAAAATCGCGCCCAGGTATTCCCGCACAATCAAATTCGGCCAAACGTCCATTTTCTTCTCTGGCGCGTCGCCAGGGAGAGGGGCCGCTGAAAAACCGTCCTTCCGAATCCGCCAAAAGTGAACGATCATGAGAACTCCGGCAAAGACGGGAACAGCCACACAGTGAAGGACATAAAACCGAAGGAGGGTATTCGCGCCAACAGTCGTCCCCCCCAAAAGGGCAAACCGAGCGTCGTTCGATGCCGTGACCCCCACCAAATTGGAGAAAGGCCCTTCCGCCCCAACAAAGGGGGTGGAACTGGCCATATTCGTGCCCACCGTTACGGCCCACATGGCCAACTGATCCCAGGGGAGAAGATAGCCCGTGAAAGAAAGAAAGAGGGTTAAGACCAGAAGGACAACACCCACGCCCCAGTTAAACTCCCGAGGGGTCTTGTAGGCTCCGGTCAGAAACACACGAACCATATGGAGAATCACCAACAGCACCATGGCGTGGGCCGACCAACGGTGCAAGTTTCGTAAAAACATCCCGAGGGACACGACAAATTCCAGATCTTTCATGTCCCGATAAGCCAGGTCCACAGCGGGCCGGTAATAGAACATCAAGAGGACCCCGGTCACCACCAAAATCATGAACAACCCAAAAGACAATCCCCCCAAACCCCAGGTGTATGTAAACCGAACCGCGCGCTGGCGAACGCGGGCCGGATGGAGATGAAGCCAAACGTTCCCCATAATGTGCTGAGCCCGGTCACGGGACGTGTCTTTCCAAGTTCCACCACGGAACATGGACCGCCAAATTTGGCTATTAATCAGAAGGTCTTTGGCTTCTTTAAGAGTGGGTATTTTTATCATCAGACCATCACGTGGAAAGAACCACGCTCACGAAAACCGGGTCGATTTTCCATTTGAGATTTGTCGACCACCAGATCCCCTTCCGGTGTCACATCCACCGCGCAACGCCATAAGGGTTTGGGGGCCGGCCCTGCAATCACATCGCCGTCCAGATTGTAGTTGGATCCATGGCAGGGACAACGAAAACGAACTTCAGCCGGGAACCAATTGGGGGTACACCCCAAATGTGTGCAGCGGGCCCACAAGGCGTAAACCCCTTTTTCATCCCGGACGATCCAGACCCGCTGTTCTTTGTTCACCGTCACCCCGAGAGGGAAATCTTTGACCTTTCCCATTTTAAAGCGTTGGGAGGGTTCGTAAAGGACATTGGGCAACATAAAACGAGCCGCCCCGCCTGCGCTCACAGCCAGGAAGGCCCCAAAAGCGCCCCAGGCCCCGGCCAAAAGGCCACGGCGGGTCAGTTCGGACTTAAATAAGCCGTCCGGTCCGGTGGGTTCCGACGATGAAGGGGCATCAGCCATAGGGTATTCTCAGACGAAAATTTGTGAACGGGTGAAGAATCCGAAGTCTACTAGTTCAACCAAAAACTGTCAAGTTTAGTCGTAGCGTTCAAAATAGATTTGTTCTTTAGGGACACCCAATGAGAGTAAACGGTCGTTCACCGCGGTGATCATGTTGTTCAAACCGCAAATGTAATAGCTTTTTTCTGTCGGGTTTGGAATGAAAGGGGCAATTTTTTCCTGGACATAGCCCCTCTCCCCTTTCCAGTTCGTGTCCCGACTCAGGGTAAAAATCGGGTGAAACCGGGGGGTCTTTTTGGCCAAATCTTCCCATTCGTTCCGGTAAACGATATCGGGCTCGTAGCGATGACCATAGATCAGATAGAGTTCCCGAGGCACGTTTCGGTGGACCAAATCGTGGATCATGGCGCGAAAGGGCGCCACACCGGATCCCGTGGCGATAAAAACAAAATCCCGGGATTCATCTTTAATTAAAAAATGACCGAGGGGCGCCATCCCCTGGATCGTGTCTCCCACCTTCATGCTGTGGAGATAGGTGGACGAAATGCCCCCGTCAACCAACGTCACACAGAGATCAAAGTAGTCGGGATGCCATGGGGAAGAAGCGATGGAGTAGGCCCGGCGACGCACTCCGGCTTCATGAGGGATAAAGAGTTGGGCGTACTGGCCCGCGTGGAACTTGAGGGACTTTCCCGGCGGGAGGGCAAAACGCAGGTGCTTGTTCTGAGGGGCGATTTCACAACTTTCGGTTAAGGTCAGATCGTACGTTTCAAAGGCACGTTTCCGTTCCGGGGTATCGGGCATTAGTCACTCCTTCGAAAAACAATGACACTACTTTACCGGACCAGAAGCGAACGCGCAAGACCGTTTTTAACCGGCAAAGGAAGAGACAAATGAGTGAAGAGGGATCTTTAGGTTAGGAAATAAGATCGTAATCAAGGGCTAGAACACTTTCACAAATGGGTTTAACTTGTTTTTCCACCACCGCCACGTGAGCCGGATGGGAAATGTAGTGATCCAAAGCCACACGGTCTTGAAATCGCGCCACGAACCCATGGGTATACCCCTGGGCTCGAGCCGAAAAATTCACCCCCGCTGATACCTGAAGAATCCCAGGAATGACGTCACGTAGGGAGAGCAGGCTCCGCATGAGCCCCTCTTTTTTTTCTTCCGCCACATCCACCTTAAGCTTGAAGAGGACCACATGTTCAAGAGGAGCCATCTTAAGCCTTCCAACGCCGGGGTGGCACAGCGGACGATCGAACCACAGGCGTGGCCGACGTCGGCTTGGGGAATGGCTGAGCCTTAGGGGCCGCCAACAATTCGTTCAATAGCCGCCGCAGATATCGGACCTCCGCCTCCAATTCTCCGATCCGGGCAGCCTTCACTTGAAGAACCTGCTTCATCAGTCCCTGTTCAGCTAACCGCAGGGTCCGCACATCTTCTTCGACCAACACGTTCATTGCAGTCACCTCTCTTGTTGTCCTACACATACATACCTCCCTTTTGAATAATTGTCCAGGGGGGCTCTCAAATAAAAACCCGCTGACCGGTGGGGCAGCGGGTGTCGGGGGCGTGACTCTTTGGCTCGCTACTTTAGAGAGATTGCCTCCCAGACACCCCCGCCCCGCAAATAGAAGGGCGAGCCCAGCGTGCGAAGGAACTACGCACGTGGACGAAAAGGGGCATTTGTTTAATGAATCCTCTCTTCATAGTGGATTCATTATACCATCCCATTGATCCCTTGCATAGAACAGGTTTTTCGACTAAACTTACCGAACATCCCCTAGGAGGAAAAAATGACCCAACTCGTACGCTCGTCCGTTGCTCTCTGCCTGGCCGGCTTTTTGGCCGCCTGCGCGACCACGCCCAAAGTCACCCGCGTGGACGCGGGAGAAACCATTGACCTTTCTGGAAACTGGAACGACACCGATTCGCGCCAAGTGGCGGAGGAGATGGTCAAGGATTCACTCGCGCGGCCCTGGTTGGGTGATTTTCAGTCGGCCAAGAACACCCAACCACGCGTGATCGTGGGCCTGGTGGGAAACAAGAGCAGCGAACATATTTCCACCGAAACGTTCGTGAAAGATTTGGAACGGGAACTGACCAATTCCGGTCAAGTCCGCTTTGTGGCGTCCAAAGAACAACGAAATGAGGTCCGTGAAGAACGCACCGACCAAGCCAAGAACGCCTCCGTTAAAACAGCCAAAAGCATGGGACAAGAGTATGGGGCGGACTTCATGCTGAAAGGACAGATCAACGCCATTGAAGACCAGGCCGGTAAGCAACAACTCAAATATTATCAGGTCGAATTGGAAATGATCGATTTGACCACGAACGAAAAAGTTTGGATCGGCCAAAAGAAAATCAAAAAATCGGTCGTTTACCCGAAACGCAAATTCTAAATAGGTTTTTCAGTCCGATTCGCTGAACAGGATTTTCACCTGAAAAACTCGCCCTCCTGTCCTTCGCCAGGGGCAGGAAGGTTCCCTAAAGGATTTGAATGAAACACACCCCTCCTTCCCCTCCACGAATTTATTCTTTCATCCTTTCGAGCGCCCTCCTGATCGCGGGGTGCGCCACCACGCTCTCCCTAAAGGAGTTGAACAACTTTACCCTCCGAAACGAATTTTCCCAGGCCGCCGAACAGGTGGAAAAGAAAAAATCAAGCTACGGGGAGAAAAACGCGCTCCTCTACGCTCTCGACCGGGGGATGTTGTTGCACTTGGCCGGAGACTACAACGCGAGCAACCAGGCCTTGGCCCAGGCCAAACGCACAGCTCTCGACCTTTTCACCAAAAGCGTCACCGCCCATCTCAGCACTTTTCTCATTAACGATGTCATGACGCCCTACTACGGGGAAGATTTTGAACGAGCCCTCATCTATCTTTTTTCCGCTATCAATTACGCCGCCCTGGGTCAGGGGGAAGAGGCCTTGGTGGAGTGCCGGCAACTGGACCTCTTTTTTCGTGCTCTCCCCTTTGACGGACAGAGGAACAACTACCAGGATGACGCCTTCGGGCGTTACCTGGCGGGGCTCCTGTATGAAGACCAAGGCGAGATCAATGATGCCTACATTTCCTATGTAAAGGCGTTGAAAGCATACGACGATTACGCCACATTTTATAAGACCCCACGGCCCGACGCGCTCGTGGAAGACGCTCTTCGCACCGCACGTCAATTGGGTTTTTCCGATAAGGTTGAGGAGATACAACGGCGCTGGGGCCCGGCCCCTTCCCCGGATTCTGCCCTCCCGGAAGAAACCGGGGAAGTCCTCTTTCTTCATTACGCAGGGCTCGGCCCCGAAAAAGTGGAATCGTTTTTTGAAATCAGCCTATTTAACGGTTGGCCCTACGTGGAACAAGTCAATACCAAATCACAAGAGGATACCCAAGTCGAACAGGCGCGGGCCGTTTTCCGTTCCATCGTAGCGGACAAAATGATCCGAGTGGCCTTCCCTAAATACCGGCAAAGTAAGGCCCGCATCCAATCGTCAGAAGTTTTTTCCGCGTCGACCACCTGCCGTTCCACACTAGTGGAAGACGTCGGCGCCCTGGCGGTCCGAAACCTGGAAGACCGAGTGGTTCGAACTCGCGCACGGGCCATCGCTCGGGCAGTTGTAAAGTACCTCCTGGCCCAAAAGATCAGTAACGCCGTTGAGAACAAGAACGGTGAAGGAGTGGGATTTCTCGTTCGAGCCATCCTCCAGGCCGCGTCCAGCGCAACAGAAATTGCGGACAAGCGGTCCTGGCGCACGCTCCCCGACCGAATCCTCATGGCCCGCTTAAGATTGCCCCCCGGGGAACACACGTTGACCGTCCGTTACTTGGACGCTCAGGGAAATAGCGTCGAAACGCGCGAAATCAAAAATGTCTCGGTGTCCGCCAATCGAAAATCTTTTGTAATTGTTCGAACTGCTGTATAATCATTCTGGAGGAACACCCATGCCCTTAACCCAACGGTTCATCCTGGCTTCAATCGTTTTTTCACTCGCCTTGCCCCTTTCCGCAGGTCGGAAAAAACCCGCCTGGCTTAACGGGCCGGATTCGAAGTATCCGGAAACCAAATACGTGACCGGGGTGGGAATCGGAAACGATCTGGACGCGGCCCGGTCCAACGCACGGGCCGAAATTGCCCGGACCTTCCAAGCCCACGTTCAACAAACATTGACGGACCGACAAACAGAGTCCTCCACATCCGTAGGGAAAAGACGCAGTGCCGCCCAGGGAACCCAAAAAAGCCAAATCGAGACGCAGCTCACCACGGACACTCTGTTGGAAGGCGTGGCCATTGCGGAAACCTATTTTCATAAGAAGTCGAAGAAACATTACGCCTTAGCGGTTCTTGATAAGATCGCCCTTCGACGAACTCTCAGCGCTCAAATCATGGAGAAGGAGCACATCCTTTCCGCCGCCCAATCCCGGGCCGAGGCGGCGACAACCCCGCTGGAACGAGCCCGCGCCCTCTCCGCCGCCATCGAAACCGCCGAAGAACGGGACGCCCTGTCCACACGCCGCCGCGTGATCGATCCCGCAGGGATGGCGCCGCTCAACACCGGGTCGATTGCCACACTGGAAGCCGCCCTTGAAAAAACCATCAATGCCCTCCCGGTGTCCGTCCAAGCCGAGGGGCCCGACGGCTCTAAACTTCGCGAAGCCGTGGTGGCCCAAATCACGGAACTGGGCGTTTTCGTTTCCAGTGGAAACGCCAATGGGTTGCAAGTGAAAACGGCTTTCGAAGTTACACCCTTTGACCGGGGGATTCCCGAGTGGACTTTTTTTCAGTGGTCCGGTGGTGTAGAACTGGTTGACCTGAAATCAGGAAAAGTGCTGAAGAGCGCCACCCGAGACGGAGTGGAGGGGCACCTCACGTCTAAAGCCGCCCGCTCCAAAACAACCGCCGCGGGAGAAGCCGCCCTCGCCCTGGAAGCGGCTGAACTTCTCAGTTCTTATTTGTTCAATGAATAGATTTTTGCTGGTCATTTAAGGAGGAACACCTATGAATCTCAAGACGCTGTTTCGCTACACCATGCTCACGTCCGTTGGGTTGGCCTTATTCGCTTGCGGGGGCGTTAAACGTCCCGACTGGATCATGAAAGGAGCGGGCGCCTTCAAAGACAAATCGAAAACATTTTACGGCGTTGGAGTTGCGGAAGGAATTCAATCCGAGGCGCTCCGTCGAACCACGGCCGACAACCGGGCCATCGCGGACATCTCCAAGCAGCTTTCGGTCATGTCCACCAGCCTCATGCGGGACTACATGGCCAACACCGCCATCCCTGCTGAAGCCTTGGGGAACGAAGAGCAATACATTGAGAACACCATAAAAACGTTCACCGATAACGTCCTTTCTGGAGTAACGGTGTCCGACCGATACCAAGACAAAAGCGGAACACTTTATTCGCTCGCCACCCTGAACATCGATAAGTTGACGGATTTGGCGGGGAAGGTGAAGGGCCTTTCGCAGGGCGTCCGGGACCACATCAAAGCCAACGCCGAGTCCGCTTTCGATAAATTGGCGGAAGAACAGGCCAAACGCTCAAACCCATAAAGAAGCGCGAGTCGTTTTAGAAAGAGCCCGGGCCCCCTCAACAGGGATCCCGGGCTCTTTATTTTAAAGAGTGCTCACCGTTCGTTCAGGTCAACTTCTTAAGAATAGGTTGCCTCAATTTTCTCCAACGTGTCCTCAGGGTAGGTCTCCCGTTGAGGCTTACCCGCTGAATCAAACCAGACCACTTTGGCTTGGTGATGATTCGAGTCCGAATACCCCTCCACCGTCATGGGCATCCCTCCCGACTTTAACCGAACCACATCCCCCACATGAAATCTAGGCATCAATGGCATTGTTCGAAACTCCTATCAACCGGGACGTTGCCTTCGGCACAAACACCGGATGGAATTAAAGCCAATGGGTGAAAGGGTCTGTTAACAAAAAAATGTGCCGAGGGTCAGAATCGAACTGACGACACCAGGTTTTTCAGACCTGTGCTCTACCGACTGAGCTACCTCGGCGAAAATGTTGAATGACTTCAGTTTTAACAGTTTTACTTAAATTTAAAAAATTCTTTGTTGATCCTGAAAAACCCCAGTTGAAGGATGCTCCTACCAGAGACTGGATCCGAATTTTCTTATGTCAATTCTACGAGACGTTCTCCCCGGTTCAATGGTTCAAGAACTTTCGGAAGAAGCGGGGAAAACCAAGACATTAGGAAGCGATTGCTCGTATTTCCAATCCGCACCCACACAACGGACGGGCCTTCAGATCCCGTGCAAACTTTAATGGCAAAATCCTCATCTTTGGTAATGATCGTGGAGCCAGTCTGCTTCGCATAGATCCAGATATCTTCGTCTTTCGCTCCTAATCCGCCGGTCTCAAACACGTGCTCCGCAGATGACCACAAGACACCAAAAGTCGGGCCAGACCAGGAGGAAGTTGAGCGTCGATCAAAAACTTCATTACGCCACGCGAAGAATTGGATGGTCAGCTTGAACGGAAGCAAACTCTAAGGCGGCCAAAATGTCATCGTTCTCAAGATACGGGTAATCCTTCAAGATCTCCTCGTGGGATACCCCGGCAGCCAATAGGTCTAGAATATCCTTAACGCGCACACGTTGGCTACGTAGGCAAGGCCGGCCGCCGCACTGGTTGGAATCAACAGTGATCCGATTCAAATGACTCATGAAACCTCCTTCCTCATCAATCCCAGCCACTAAATGCTTAAATTGAAGGCCTATCTTGAACTAATGGCTCCGTAAGCGACTTCAGTTGATCCCTCGTAGTTGAAGGCCTTATTAATCACGTCGAATGCTGATTCTAGGTCATTTTTCGAGAGATGTCCATAAATTTGCTCGGTCACCGAGACGCTCGAATGGCCAACCATCTTCGATGCTTTGTAGATTGAAACTCCGTTGGAAAGAAGGCGATTGACAAAAGCATGGCGAAGGCAATGGAACGTGATGTCTCTCAGTCCAAGTTTCCTGACGATCTCTCGGAAACAGTCTGAAACGGTGAATCTCGTATAGTTTCCCAACAGAAGACCGTTGTTTACCCTTGTCTTCACAATTTCCTGTATGAATCCATTGACGGCGTTGGAAAGATGAACATGGCGGGATTTCCCGTTCTTCGTATTTCTCAAGAAGATAAGTTTCTTCTCATAATCGTAATCGCTGACGTTGATCGACGTAATTTCTCCTATTCTCAGTCCAGTATTCAGAGCAACGTGGAAATATGGGTAGAAGGCTGGATTCTTTAAGGCTTCAGCGTTGATCTTTCTGAGGTCTTCATCGGAAATAAACTTCGGAGCCGCATCGGGAACTTTCTCAAAGGCAATGAGTTTGCTCGGATTCCGACCCTTGTAGAGATCGTGTTTGGTGAGAGCATTAAAGATCGTCCCAAGGAATGAGTGGTGATGCTTGACGACCCGATGACAGAGGTTCTTTCGATAGAGGGAGTTCCTAAAATTCACGATATCTTCACCTGACACAGTGGCCAAGGTCTTATCGCCCATGGATTCCTTAATTCTCTTAACCACCAACAAATCATTCTCAGCATTCTTTCTTAAACTTCCAGCGACCTTCCAATACCAATCGCAGGCCGCATTTAACGTCATGTCAACCTGTTTAATCTCTGGGTTGATCTCCTCTCTGATGACTCGGTCTTTGGCTCTGATCTCGGCGTCACTCGCCTGTTCCTTAGTTCGATATCCGCCCTTCCAATATTGCTTGTAATTCCGGTTGAAGTAATAGTAGAACGTTCTCCGGACAGCAGTAGGACACGATACCGTCCCAGTGCCGTTCCACCAGAGCGGTGAATTTCTCCAGGGGGTCCAACCGCCGCCAACGCAACTGGCGGCGCCAGCGGTCGAAAAAGTCCCGCGCCTCCCTGGGGGTCTCGCAGTCCCACAATGGAGCGAAGCTCTCCTTCATCAGATAGGCTGTGTTGAGCCGCCGGTTGGCCTTCAGAAGCAATGCCAAGGCCCGTTCCTTCTTTTCGTCGAGAATCGCTCGCCGGGACAAAAGCGTGTAGCGTTGCCGTTTGATCAGCCGCCGGTCTTCGGCGTGGGCGTTCTGGAATTCCAAGCGGCGGACATCATCCAAGGCATCCCCCAGGTAGGTCATGACGTGAAACTTGTCGTAGACGATTTGAGCGTTGGGCGCTTGGGCCTTGGTGGATTTACGGAAGGGTTTCCACCTGTCCATCACGGCCAGTCGAATGGAGGCGGAGCGCTGGGCTCCCATCTCGACGAAAAACATGTCCAGGTCCGCTTGGGTTCGCCCGGGCTCGCGGCTGATCCAGATCGGGCGTTTTTGGTCCAAGTCGGCCACCACGATGGCGTAGGTCTGTCCCTTTGCCACGGAGATTTCATCGATGCCGATGGCCCGGATCGATTCTGGCGGTGGATGCCGTGCCTCCAGGCGGAACATGTAGGCCATTTCCATGCGACGGACCTGGTCCCAGGTGAGGCGGTTCAATTCCGCCACGCGTGTGAGCGGGAGATCCCGGCATTGGCGGCCAATGGCGTCCTCAAAGCGTTGGGTGGCATGCTTGGAAGAGGCCAGCCACTCCAGCGTCTCTTGCTTCACTCCGCAGTCCCGGCAGGCCACACGGCGGTAGTCGAAAGACAGGTAAACCGTCGCTCCTGCGCAGTCCAAGTCGCGGACGAATTGGCGGCGGGAGCTACGGACTGGCCGTCGGCCGCCGCAACCGGAGCCGACGCTTTTTTTTGTGCCGCACCAGTTCAATGACTCGCGCGGTCGGATCGGTCGGATGCACCGCCAGAGCCGAGCGCGGGCAGAAGCCGGGGAAGCGGTATTCGTCCAGAAGTCGAGTGGGGTTTGTCATGGTTCCTCACTCTACTCGCCCTCCGGTTATTGTGTCAAGTTTTTAAAAAGCTTTTATCGTCAATAAAGAGGGGCAATTCCATGTACACGAAACACGGAAGCCCCATTTTTTAATCTACTTTGATCATGGGTCTTCACCGCTCACTAAAAGAGAACCACTACTACGAATGAGTGTAGCCAGTGGATGCGACAGGATTTTGCGCAGAACGATGGTGTCCGGGGGGGTGGAATTTTTCGGCCTCGACTACGATCTGTTTTATCGAGTAAAGAGATTTCAGTTCAATCGACCTCATGACTGCACCTGGAATTCCAGGGTAATTCCCAGAGAATCTTGATTTAAACCCATCAAATCTTCAGCACGAGTTTTTTCAGACCTGTGCTCTACCGACTGAGCTACCTCGGCTTAAATGTTGCGTAACTTCAGTTTGAACAGTTTTGATGAAAATTTTTGAAATTCTTTGTTGATCCCGAATATTCCCAGTTAAAGGACGCTCCTACCTGAAGCCTAACCGAGGGTCAAAACTGCCGATAAACATCCCGACGATGACGGATGACGATCACGTCAATCTGCCGATGATCATCGTCAATCTCATAGACGATGCGATAATCCCCGATGCGAATTCGCCACAGGCGATTTTGTCCGGTGAGTTTAACACAACCGCTCGGCCTCGGTTGATGACCCAGGCCTTCAATTTTGTCGATAATACGCCGTTGAAAACTTCGGTCTAAATCTTTCAGTTCTTTCCTTGCCGATCGAGCAAAGCTAATCTCTTAATCAGGCATGCACGCGGTGGGTTTTATGGCCCAAGGCTTTTTTTACGGAGGCAAGGGATTCCCTTGGTTCATGGGCTCTCTGATGAGCCTTGAATGCATCATAGATGTCTTCCCATAGGGATTCATGGGTCTTCAAATCGATGATGACAGCCGTCTGACGGCCTTTCTCATCCACGACGAACCGAATCCCTCCCATAACCGACTCCTTTTAAAACACGAAAGCCTTATTTATCACGTCGAAAGCTGATTTTAGGTCATTTTTCGAGAGATGTCCATAATTTGCTCGGTCAGGGCTTCAAGCTTCGGTGCACAACGGGAATCCCGGACACACCATCCAACTTCGGGGACAGATCCCCCAATTTACTGGACTCTTCATTGATTCGAGGCCTAGGGAAGGACACAAGAGAGATCACTGGCCTTCAAGTCTCTCCATGGTTTGCGCGCCATCCCGTTTGGCCAGTTGGCGAAGCAGCGAACGGGTCAGAGCAGCCGAGTTCGCTGCGGCTTTCTGATAGAACCGCCCGATGTCCAGCCCCGCATTTTCATCGGCGGAGTCACTCATGCTACGGAGAACAAGGAAAGGAACCTTTTGCTGGAAACAGACCTGTGCCACAGCTGCCCCCTCCATTTCTACGGCGTCGGCATCGAACTCTTTTTTGAGAAAAGCCTTCGTCCTTCGCGAAGCGACGAACACATCTCCGGTAACAATAATTCCCGTTAAAACCTTGGGCGTCCGCCGACCCACTTTTGCGTCAACTTCTTCCAAAACAAGCTCCGATGCCGCCCGACGCGCAAGTCCGACCAGGGCGGGATCCGATGGAAAAAATAACGGGTTACGCCGTCGGTCGATTGGATTTTCAACGGATTCGGCACGAAAGCCCCTCGGGCCGACATGCCCGAGATCGTGCTGCGCAAGTTTCTCTCCGATCACAATGTCCCCCGGCCGGAGAGCCTTGTCGACCGCGCCGGCGATTCCGGTAAAAATGACCTCGTTGGGGTGGAAATGGGCCAGAAGCAACGCGGCAACAACGGCCGCGTTAACCTTCCCAACGCCGGTCCCGGCAATGACCACGCGGCGCCCTTCCAATTTTCCAGAAACAAATTCGATGCCCGAAATGGTGCGGACATCTTTGTCTGCCGTGGCGACTTTCAACACCCGGGTTTCCTCGGCGAAGGCCCCGAGGATCCCAGTCACAGTGGGTTCGGGGGGAGAATTGCCGGGAGATGACGAAAGAACGGCTGGGAGGACGGTCCCTGAAAGGAACACCAAAAGCAGGCCGCGAACCACTTTCGTCATGGGGTCAGTTTCATGTGATTGCCTTATTGAAAGTTCACGCGATGCAGTGCTCCCCCTAAAAACTGAACCATTGCTACACATCAGCTGAGCCAGTGGATGAAGCAGGATTTTTCCCAGGTTGATGGTGTCCAGGCGGTGGAATTTTTTTGGCCTCGACCACGATCTGTTTTGTCGAGTAAAGAGATTTCAGTTCAATCGACCTCATGCCTGCTACTGGAATTCCAGGGTTATTTCAAGAGAATCTTGATTTAAACCCATCAAATCTAAATCACGAGGTTTTTCAGACCTGTGCTCTACCGACTGAGCTACCTCGGCTTAAATTAATGAAGTAAGGACTATCAATTCTACACAATTTTTAAGGGGGGCTCTCCGTTTCTACAAATTTCCCAGTGACGGAGGGATGAAGCTCCATTGACCTTTTTATTAAACCCTACTTCCGCCCCGACCAGTAGAATGGCTTGCGATGAAGATGCGCCACGGCAATGACAATGACAGAATCTTTGTCAAGCTCATAGATCAACCCAAAAGGAAATCTCCGGATCAGGCAGCGCCGTTTTCCTTTACCTAATAGAGCATGCATCTCTGGCCAAGAAACAATTCGCCGAACTCACGCATCAATTTCGTCTTAGAATTCATGGCCAAGCCCGTCCAGCTGGCCTTGATACCATTCAAAAGCGTCTTCAAGTTCATGAAGAGCGGGTGCGAGAAAAAGAACCTTCATTTAGCCTTAAATCTTTTCATCACCTCTTGATAGGGAATGGCTTTGAGTTTTCCTCTCTTGTAAGCGTTCCACCGCCGTTGGGCCTCTCCCATCCAAATTTTATCGATCGCTGGGTCCGGTTTATCCAATTCGGAAAGGATGGTGTTCACCAGATGGAGCTTCTCCACGTCGGGCAAGGCTTCAACTTGTTTTTGAAGTTTTAAAGCCGCTCCACGCATAGTCCTTCCTCCGTTATTACAATAAAAGAACCTATCAATTCCACCCGTCGAACCACCGCCCATTTTGCACCATGACCGGAAAACCATTCCCATTCTACCGATCAACTCAAAACTTTATATTCAAAAACGGTTCATAATAAATCATTCTCGTCTATTCGCCCGATGCCCAACCCATTGAGGGAGATGGGCAAGGGTTTCGGTCGCATCGAATTAAAAACCATGGTCTCTGGAATAAACATTATCCCACGCCTCAGAACCTCCCGCTACCTTAATTCGAATGAACGCAAAATTTGTTCAAAAGGGACCAGGTATTCAAACGTGCGGGTGGGGGTGGCGGCACAAAGAAGGGCCCACCCCATCCCGTCGCGAACAAGAAACAAACCTCGGTAAACATATGCCCCTCCTAACACCCCGGGCCCAAAGAATTGGCCAAGGAACCCGTAACCTGACGGATAAAGAACCTGTCTTCCTTGGAGAAATTTCCATTGATGCTCTTTTGCAAAATTCTTGGCAAATTCTTCTGCTGTCACGGGTGCCTCTAACGATTCCCTTCGAAGCTGGCCCCAAGCCTCTCCTCCCGTTTTTCGGAACCCGATTAACGCTCGGCCCCCTTGAGGCTCCCATCCCCATTCCCCTGGAATGGTTAAAGCAACCCCGAACAGAGGCAACGCGTAACGTTTCCCTTGGGTTTGACCCACCTCTTCTGGTCGGAGTTTGGGAAGTCTTGCCTTCATGTCCTTATAGATTTCTTCATTCAATTCTGTTTTACGATGGAAAAAGAAGGAGCGCGCCATGAATCCCTTGGCCAGATCAATACGTTGATCGGTCGGTGGATGCGAGCGAAGGTAGGATTCCCAATGATCGGGCCCTTCTTTTTTTTCGAGAGCGGCGAGACGTTCAAAAAAAGTGAGCGCGGCCTTTGGATCATATCCCGCCGAAAGCATATAACGGACGCCCACACGATCGGCTTCCAACTCATGTTCCCGACTGTACCCCAACAAATAGAGGCTCGTGAACAGATCCGCGGTCTGCGCCACCAAAATCATGGCCTCGGGTCCCATATGAATTCCGCTGGCAATGGCCCCCAACGTTGTTAACGCTCCATACCCCATTTGACGTTGGATCATGCCGATCGAATGCCAGCCGGCCACGTGACCTATTTCATGGCCCAAGACGGAAGCCAGCTCAGCCTCGTTCGACATTTCCTGTAGAAGTCCCCGCGTGACAAAAATAAATCCGCCCGGTGCCGCAAAAGCGTTCACGAGGTCCGTGTCCAACACAACAAATTCATAGTCGACCTTGGGTCGGTCGCTCACCGCGGCGAGCCGTTTTCCTAAATTCGTCACGTATTGAGCCAGAACGGGATCTTTCATTTCCCCGTATTCTTTAAGAATGGCTTTTTTCGTTTCCAAACCGATTTCCCGTTCCGCTTGTTCAGAAATAAGTTTGGCTTGTCGCTTGGAGGTAATCGGGTTTCGGAAACAACTGGAGAGGAGCAAGGACCCGCCCAGCAGGAGGGCAAGCCCCTTAAGCGGATGGGGGGAGAGACTGATCACGAAATTTTTCGTTATCCCTTAGCGAACGCGTGGACGGCGGCGGCAACCCTCTGAACATTTTTTTCTGAAAGACCGGGATAAAGAGGAAGCGAAAGACACTCGGTCGAAGCCCGTTCGGCCTCAGGGCAATCGCCGGTTTTTCCACCCAAAGAGGCAAAAGCCGGCTGGAGATGGAGCGGTGTTGGATAAAAGATCCCCGTTTGGATACCTTGCGCGCCCAGGTATTCCCGCAGGGCATCACGGCGAGAAGTTCTAACGGTAAAAAGGTGGTATACGGGATCCGCGCCCGAGAGGACCGACAACGGAGAAACGGAACACTCCGCCAATTCCCGACGGTACAAAGCCGCCAGTCTCTGGCGATCTTCGGTCCACATTTTCAAGTGAGGCAGTTTCATGCGAAGGAGTGCCGCCTGAAGATTGTCCAGCCGTTCGTTGTATCCCAATTCCAAATGTTCATATTGTTCCCGTCGACCACAATTTCGAAGTCGCCGGAGCCGTTCCACCAGGCTTCCATCATTGGTAACCGCCATCCCCCCATCGCCAAACCCACCCAAATTTTTGGTGGGATAAAAGCTGAAACACCCGATCTGCCCCAGAGCCCCCACCGGCCGCCCATGCCACCGCGCCCCGTGCGCTTGGCAGGCGTCCTCCACCACGGGAATTTTTCGCGCAAGAGCAATATCATTGATCGCTGTCATATTCGCCGGGTGTCCAAAAAGATGGACAGGGAGGATGGCTTTCGTCTTTGAGGTCAAGGCTCTCTCCAGGAAGAGAGGGTTCATGTTAAGCGTTTTGGGATCGATATCCACAAAAATAGGGCGGGCCCCCACGTAAACGATCGCGGCCGCCGTGGCAAAAAAGCTGAACGGGGTGGTAATGACTTCGTCCCCGGGCCCCACCCCGAGGGCCCGGAGGGCCAGTTCCAATGCCGCGGTCCCGGAAGACATCCCCACCCCGTAGCTGGCCCCCACCAGGTGGGAGAACTCCTCTTCGAAATGACGAACGTCCTCACCAAGGATGAAATCGTTTTTTCGATACACATGGCGGAAGACATCCACCGCGGCGGCTTCCAGAGGTTCGTGGACGGGTGCCAAGTTATGGAACGGGATGGGTTCTAGGATCGTGCGATCCATCGGTCCGCCGAGAATCTTCTGGCCTGGTCAAATAAAATAAGGAGACAAAAAATCAACAGGACTGCGTCGAGGGTCAGGGCTTGCATCGGGTTCAAATGGGGGCCCACTTGGCCGAAACACCCGCAATCCGCCATGGGCAACTTTCTGATAATTGATTGGGCCAAGACCGCCACGAAGGTGGCGTAAAGACCGGCCGCCACCAAAGCCGAACCGCGCGTGAAAAACCCGACCACCAAAGCCATCCCCACCAACAGTTCGACCCACGGAACAGCTTTCGCCGCCGGAAAGACAAGAAACGCTGGAAAGATCCAGTAAGATTCTAAGGTGGCGGCAAATTCAGCCGTAGGCCGGACCGCTTTGAGATATCCGGAGATTGCCAAAATTCCGCCCGCAACAATACGAAAGAAAGGAGCGATCCACGACAGCCCCCCGCGAAACGTATTCATCGCCCCAACTCCCTCTCGATATAACGGGCCCCGTTACCCGCCAATTGGGTATCGCCCACAAGCATTCGGCCATTGATGATAAAGGTGGGAGTGGCGGGGATTTCAATAGACTCCGCTCGCGCCTTTTCATTTTGGATCATTTCAACCACGTAAGGACTTTCGAAGTCTCGGGCAAATTGATCCATGTCCAAATCAAGCTCTTTCGCATACCCCAAAAACAAAGGCTTCGTTTCCACAACAGAGGACCATTCGGTCTGCTTGGCAAAAAGCAACTCCGCGTATTCCCAAAACTTTCCCTGCAAGCCCGCGGCTTCCGATGCCTGAGCCGCGAGAACTGCCCATTTGTGTTGTTTGAGGGGCGCGTGATGGAACACCACACGGAGATCATGTGGATAGGCTTTGAGAAGATCTTTGATGAGGGGAACCGAGGCACCGCACTTGGGACACTGAAGGTCGGAATATTCCGTCAAAACAACTCGGGCTCGGGGGGACCCCATCTGCCGGTAGGACGGCGCGTCTCCCGACAAAACCGGTGCACGACGACCCAAAACCACAGATCCCCAAGCCACGGCGAAGAGAGTCAAACCCACGACTATTTTCTTTTTGGATCGCGTCATTTCATTTTCCTGTTTGGAGAGACACTCTCCCGTCGGGCCCTGATCCCCAACAGAATCGTCCACAGAGTCTGCGGTTTAATAATTCAACCACAAAGATTCGATCGATTGTCCGAAGACCAGAACCATCGACTTGACCCGTGGATGCCACACACGGGAGATGTGTCTCTCACTTGAAGGAAGGCCAGCCCCGTCCCACCCATCCCACACGGGCGCTTAAAAAAATTCCAACCCTTCCTCTGGCTCCCCCGGAACCTCCGCCTTTCGGACTGAGGTTCCGGGGTCGGCATTGGAACTTTCTTTAGTTAATGACGAACTATTTCTTGCTGCCTTTCTTCGCGGCTTTTTTCTTCACAACTTTTTTTACGGCTTTCTTTTTTGTTGCGATTTTTTTTGTCGCCATGGGACACCTCGTCTTATTTATTAACTAACCCTAAAGGGTCGCACTGATTGTAGACAAACCGTAGCCGATAAGCAAAAAAAAGTTGCTTATTTTCTCATTTTTTTTAAAAAGTTTTCGATCGCTTCTTCCAGGAACGCCCCCGCTCGACGGATTTTGAGATCAAGCGAAGTCTCCCTGCGCCCAAGACAAATAATCTTTACTCCACGTCGCCGGCCCCCCCTGCCGACTCGCCCTGTGAAAACGATCAACGGTTTTTTATGGCGATGACAGAGCCGCGCCAATTCTCCCAACGGTTTCCCTTCCCAAGACGTGCGGTCCACTTGCCCTTCTCCCGTCAAAACCATATGGGATCTTTTGAGTTTTCTCTCCAATTCCGTGAGACGAAAAATTGTCTTCACTCCCTGTTCAAGAGTTCCTTGGGCGCATCGATGCAACCCCGCCGCGGCCCCTCCCGCCGCGCCCATCAGGGGAGATCTTGTTCTGTTCGACAGGTTAATTAATATTGAAAGGTTCATTAACCCGCGCTCAAGGGAGCGGACCTCCGCGGGAGTGGCTCCCTTTTGAGGACCGAACGCCCGCGCCGCTCCCCGAGATCCCAACAACGGATTGACCACATCACACAAAACGCGGAGACGGACACCCCGGAAAACATTCAGGAGCGGTCGCACATCAACCTCATGGAGAGTTATTAAATCCTTCCCCACCACAGGACGTTCGAGAAGAATGACCTTCCCCTTCTTCTTCAAAAAGAAATGGGCCCCGAGGGCTTGGAGGATCCCCGCTCCACCATCAACCGTCGCGCTCCCTCCAAGACCAATCAAAATCGTATGGGCTCCCGACTGTAGGGCCGCCCGGATCAAAACCCCCGTTCCATAACTGCTTGTTTGGAGAGGACGGCGCTCCCTCTCTTCCAACAAAGCCAAGCCAGAAGCTCGCGCCATTTCAATGACAGCAAGACGAACGCCCGAATTGTATCCCCATTGAACGGTCAACGGACGACCGAGCGGATCGACGGTCTTGGCCCGACGGTGTATAAGCTGAAGGGGTTTTCGTAAAATATCCAACGTCCCGTCCCCCCCATCGGCCAGGGGAACGATGAATGGGCTTGCCCCCGCCCGATGGACAGCCCTCGCCATAACACGTGCTGCCTCTCGGGAAGAAAGGGACCCTTTGAACGCATTGGGAGCCACCAGGACCCGCATTAAGATAGGTGTATTTTCGGCCAGAGTGCGGCGGCCGTCCGCCGAAGAGGAACGTCAATAAACATCCCTTGTCGCGGGGAGGGGACAGAGGAAAGGTCAAACAAGGCGTGGTTCATTCCCACCCGACCGACCAGTGGGCATTTGACGCCATCAACCCATCCCCAAAAAGTGGGGGGCGTGTCCCGGCGGACCAGGTGGGTTACGGGTTCCAGGGTCAACCCGTGGGCGTATCCCACAGGAACTGTTCCAACGACCATCTTTTTAGAGGATATAAATGTTCCCCCATAACCCACGCGTTCCCCCGCCGAAATTTTCGCCACGCGCATAAGAAAAGATCTCGCCCGCCAGGGATTTTTAAGGTCAATTTTTTGTTTCGTGGGATTGATCCCATAAATCAAATTGCCCACGCGCACCCGGTTCAGACGAAACTGCGGGAAATTAAGAAGCACCGCGCTGTTGGCCACATGGACGGGAATCCGGGACAACCGGGCGCGTCGGATTGTCGCCAAACCGTCCTTGATCCGCGCAACCACCTCACGATCGTTTTTGCCCGCCATATAACCGACGTGGGCAAAAATCCCTTCCAAACGGAGATTCGGCGCCGCGCGGACCCGCTGGGCTAAATCCACGAGGTCTCCTGGGGAAATTCCCCATCGGTGCATTCCCATTTCCAGTTCCAGGTGAATGTTCACCGGACAACCCGTTCGGCCCAGAGCGGTCAACATTTGGCGATTGTCGACCATGACCGAAAGTTTCTCCTCGGCAACACACTTGGCATCCCTGGGATCCACCGGACCCATAACCAGGAGGGGCGCTGTGAGACCCGCTTCTCGAAGACCCAACGCCTCGTCCAAATAGGTGACGGCGAGATCATCGGCCCCATTTTGCAAGGCGACACGCCCAATGGCCGCGGCGCCATGCCCATACCCATCGGATTTCACCACCGCCGTAAAATGGATGGAGGGCCCCAGCTCCTTTCGAACCGCGCGGACGTTGTGAGCCACGGCTCTTAAATCAACCTCCACCCACCGGGGAAGAGGAGGATTTTTATCCCGTCCCATTAATCCGGCTCTCCCTGGCGAGAGGAAGGGCGAAGCAAGATTTTTCGTCGGATCTTTTTAAAGAGGGGCCACCCGTGAACCCACAAACGATACAACCAGGGGACATAGACTCGATCGTATTCCCCCACAAACTCGGTGAGCTGTGCCCCAAACCCTTTTTTAAATCGGTAGAGACCGTAAAGGGGGTCTTCCGGTTTTGGGTTTGATGGGACAGCGCGGAAATCATAGAGAGAACATCCCCGAGATTTGGCCCAACGGATCAGGGTCCATTGCATGAGATGGTTGGGCATGTATTGGCGGTCGGTGTTCGCACTGGCCCCGTAAGCGTACCACGCCATGGGACCGGCTCTTAACGCCAGGGCCCCGGCGATGGGCTTCCCCTCTCTTTCCGCTAAAAATATTTGCGCTCCCACCCCAGGAGATGGGGCCTCCCCCAAACATTCCGTCATGTCCATAAAATATTTTAAGGGTCGAATGAGAAATCCGTCCCGGCGGGCGGTTTCCACAAGGATTCGGTAGAAGATCTCCTTATCCTGAACTTTCTCCGCGACACGAATCGTCACACCTTTTTTTTCGGCCAGACGAATATTGTACCGGGTCTTTTGTTCCATACCTTGGAGAAGTTCTTCTTCACTCTTGGAAATGTCCAATCGAAAAACAAGGCGCGGCTGAACACCAGAAAACCCACCCCCCTCAGGGGCTTTACGAAATTTGTTTCGCACAAGGTGGTCCGTGATCCAGTCCGCCCCTCTGTTTTCTCCAACCAAATCGGAGAAAACAGGCAGGGGATCCGAAGGCAAGCCCAGGCCCGACCGAGGGATGTCCGGATCGATTTTCAAAAAGACAGCCTTCCGCTCCCGCGCCAAAACCTCCACCTTCCGAAAAAGTTCGTTCAAATCCTCCGCCGTACACCCCGCCCCCATGACGGGCCCCCGCGGCGCATAAAAAAAACGATACCCGATTTTAGGAAAGTCCCTTTCCAGAATTTGAATCCCCACCCGAAACCCATCCCGCTGAACCACCACCCGATGGGCACGCCATCCCATCCGCCGCTTAACCTCGGCCCATCCCGACGTTTGGAAAACATGAAGCTTCCTCGCTCCGAGGACAGCAACATCCCACTCAGAGTTCGATAACTGAGGATGTGTTGGATCGTGGCGGGGAATCATTATTGATCTCCTCGCTTTATGGGTGGAGAAGAAAAACGGGTGGGATTCATAGTTGGGTTACAATTCCAGTCCCATAGAGGAAAACACCGCGTCCCATTTGGTCAGCCAGTGGTCTTCGCGACAATGGGTGGCCACATATTTTTTTCCTCGATCCGATGTTTCACATCTCGTTGAGAAATCAGAAATACAGCGCTCCAAGGTGCTTTCCCACTCCGAAAGATTTCGGCAAACCTGGGAAACGCCAGCTTCCCGCATGACCCGAACATAGGATGGAATAGCCGAGGTGACAACCGGCATCCCCATTCGCCAAAAGATAAGGAGCTTGTTTTCTGGCTTAAGCGAATTGAACGCACTCTTCATGGGGATAGGAATTAGGGCAAGGTCGCAGGAGGTGATAATGCTGGAAACCGTTCGTTCATCCCATGGGTAGACAAATACAGGGAAAGGAAGGGGGGGCAAGAGACTTTCCACACGGACAGAGCCATATTTTGAAAGAAAGCGTTTTGAAAGGGGAGTGGTGATAACATGCAGAGACAACCCATGGCGGTGGTGGAGTGAAACCAGTACATCTTTAATCTCTGAAAAGAAAGCCGCGTTATGAGGCAGGCCCTCCCACACCAACCGAAAGGGGTCGCTGGGGGTAAAATCTTCTTTGACGTGATCATACATTCCATGATGATCAAGAATCGCGTGAACATTCGACTGGAACGGGCGAATTCGATCCGCTTGTTCAGGAGATCCACACACAACAGCCTCGGAATTTCGGCACATTTCCTGAATCGTTCTCCAGTAATTGAACGTTAACCGATGATGCTGACCAGAAACAAATTTGGCTAATCCTCGCATAAGTCCTTTCATCTCTGTTCGGGGGACATCCAGGTTCGCGTTAACCATATCAAAGATCACTTTCCCTTTCTGATATTGGCTCCAAACGCTCAAATCCCCTCCTTCAGAAACAATTACCGCATCGTATGTTTTATTTGGATCTGCGATATTAAGGGGAAAACCTCGTCGGTTGGCGTAGTGGCAAAATCGTCGCCGGTCACCAGGATGATCAAACGCATTACTGTAAGGGACATAACCGAGGCGCAAAGATTGCAACCCTACCATGAGGTCGCCCCCTGATTTCTTAAAAGGTTATCATAGAGATCCATTATTCGATGGCCATAGTTCTGTAAATCACACATTTTCCAAACTTTCTCCTGACCCCTTTCTCCAAAAGATTTTCGCTTGGAGGAATCACGAATCAAATCCTCAATTCGATCGGCCAGGAGATCTTCCCGATACGGAGGGACTAAATACCCTGTAATTTCATTTTCAACATAGTAATTCGAGGTCCCAGTTGCCACGACAGGTTTTCCAAAAGCCATGGCTTCAATAACGTCCCGCCCCCACGGATCCCCCAACCGAGAAGGACGAACCATAACGTCCAAATCATTTAAAACACCAAAGATATCTTCTCGGTGGGGAAGAAAGAGAATCCGCTTGTCCAACCCTAAACTTGAAATTCTTTTTCGAATTTGGCGCCCGTAAAATTGCCGACCCGTTTCCTGGCGGTTCCAATATCTCCAAAAATACAATAGTGGACGAGACCCCATCATTACCCCCAAAACTTCCATCCCAGGGAATCTCTTTGCCACCAAACCCATCGCCTCAACAAAATCAAGTTGCCCCTTTGACCGGTAACAATCGGATAGGACTCCGATCAAAAGGACTTTCTTTTGAATTCCGAACTCTTCCCGGATTCCAGACCTTGGTTTTTTAATAACTGAAAAATCAAATGGGTTCGGGATGACGTGGAGGTTTGGGTGACCACGAAAATATTCGGCTTCCACATCACTGATAGCGATAATAGCGTCCGCCCATCGATAAATTTGTTTAATGGCAAAATTCCAACTGGCCCCCCCCCCCCATAAAGCTCCCTTTTGTTTCCGATGTTCTCGTACATGAACGATAACAGCGCATTGAAGTTGTTTTTTAATTTCCTCCAAGAGGTGTGGATAAATGACCCCGTTAATATGCACAATATCAGGCTTCCAAAGAGAGAGGGAATGGATCAATGGCACGGGGGATTCCATACGACGTCGACAAAGTGTCACACAACTTGCTCCCGGACTAAGGGGTTTGTTTTTTATAAGTTCCACGGACCCGCAATGCTTTAGAAAAACCCTTTCAAATGAGTCGGTGGGATGTTCTGAAACCAATACTTTTTTTTCTAAATGCATGGGGCCTAGACTTTTCAGAAGAAGAAAGAGACTCCTTGTCCCCCCCCCGTAGGTCAGGAAATTAGTGAGGTAAGCGATTTTCATGGATCGGGAAATAGGGTTAGCCCCCTAGAAAAAACTCTTGAACCTCGGAACAACCTTTTTTACACATTCGTCGCCCATCCCTGGATAAAGTGGCACACTCACAATTTTTTGTTGAAATGTCTTCTGCGAAGGGAAAAGCCCCCGGGCGGTAATTAAGATAACGGTAAGCCGGCCGAATATGAAGAGAAATGGGATCGCCCAATGGAATGGGAATCCATGCAAAGGGACACTTCGTTTCTTCCCATAAAAAGCCTCGCGCTCCTCTTGGGAATCGCATACGCAACCACATTCGCTTCAGGCAGAGCGGTCAACGCTTCGATGTGCTTGGCTACGATTCTCCCGGAACCAACCCAAGAAAAACGAATCGGAGTCATGTGGATTTTTCCCTTTGGGATGACAATGCCTGCGATATTTCATCCCGAGAAGGATATGTTATCAACACAGCACGATGCGGTCCATGGAAGACGAAGAAGCTTCCCGCGGCGACCCCGGAGGCCCCGCATCGGATCGCCTCCCCAAAATGATCAAGGCTCCCCGCACCGCCCGAAGCCACAACGGGGACCGAAATGCTTTTAGAGACGTCACGAATAGATTCGCAATCAAACCCTTCCATGGTCCCTTCCCGATCGACTGAGGTTAACAGAATTTCTCCTCCTCCGGCTTCGACGGCCTGAACCGCATACGCCGTCGGCGACCGGTTATTGAATTTTCTTTTTACATGATTGTAGAGTCTCGGACGTCCCCAAAAATCTTTTTTTACATCGATGGAAACCACAACGCTTTGGGAACCGCACCGTTCTGCCGCAGCACGTATGATCTCCAGATTATTCAAGGCGGCATTGTTAATGATCACTTTTTCAAACCCCAGGCTCAAGAGACGCTGAATCTCCTGAACGTTCGAAATCCCTCCCCCATATCCGAGGGGCATGAAAGCCTCTCGTGAAATTTTTGAAAGTAGATCAAAATCAGGATGCCTGGCCTGCGCCGTGGCAGAAACGTCGATCAAAAAGAGTTCATCGACCTCTTTCTCATTGAAGATGCGAACGGTATTAATGGGGTCTCCAACGTAAATGGGGTTTTCAAAACACCGTGTTTTGACTAAACGCCCTTTCTGGAGCAATAAGCAAGGGATGATCCTTGGTAACGTCATGCTTTAAACTCTATAAATCTCTTAAAGACAGCCACACCAAATCGGTGACTTTTTTCAGGGTGGAATTGAGTCCCAAATATATGGTCACGATGAAGAACTGCGGTAACTTCTTCCCCGTAAGGAACGGTGGCCACTATATCCTCTTCCCGATCACAAACCACATGGAATGAATGCACGAAATAGAATCGGGGTGATGGATCCGTTTCATCAAACAACGGCGAAGGTCGGAGCTTTTGAATTTCGGACCATCCCATATGCGGAATTTTTTTTTCGGCCACCGGAGAAATGCGCACCGCTCGTCCGGATATCCATCCGAATCCCTTTTCCACCCCCTCCTCGCTCCCTTCCGTTAAAAGATGCATCCCCAAACAAATCCCCAACAAAGGGATTCCTTCCCTGACCCGCCGGTCCAAAACGTCCCACAAATTATGAGAACGGAGAGCGTGAACACCCGCATCAAAGGCCCCGACTCCCGGCAAGATCAAACGCGAGGCTTTGCCGATCACCTCGGGGTTCGCTGAAACCTCTGCCTGATGCCCCGATCGCTTGATCATATTGGCAATCGACCCAACGTTCCCCATGCCCGCGTCAACAATAACGATCACGATGTGATCCTAGGGTAGAACGGTAAATTCTCGTTAACCATCGGAAATACCAACTTTTCCCATAGGAAGGGAACTCCTGAAACGAACGGGGTGGAGCCGCCATGATTTCATCAAAGGCTTGTTCCGTCAATCCCAACTTTTGGATCACAAAAACACGATCTTCTTCAGCCATCCGCGAATCAAGCGGAGGTTTATTCAATTCCGCGAGGGCCTGTGCCCTTGATCGTTGACCGGACATGATTATACTTGAAAGATGGGCTTTTCTCTTGTCGATGCCAAACTTTTTGGGAAGGATATAGCCCTGGAAAAACCGCGTATAAATGGATTCATAATGCTTTCCTCCATACGGTTTCCAATGTATTTCTTTTTCTAAATATTTTTCGGCGTTCGCTTTGTTATATTCGAAAAAGTCTAAAAAATGGACCCACTGAATGCGTAACAAAACCCGCATGAACGCATCGGACCAGAGCGTCCGGTGCGGAAAGGTGGTTAAACGGACCGTCCCAAAAAGTCTCTGAACGGATTGTATGTATTTCCAATCGTTGTGCCCCCTCGACCACGCCAACGGCATAATGGATTCCGTGGCCGCGTTGGTCCCCGCTAAAATATAGCGAAGCCCTTCTTTTCTGGCCACCTGAAAGAGCAGTGAAAAAATCCCATGATCCGTTGGGATTTCAGAATCTGGAGTTGAGGCCTTCAAAAATGATAATTGAAGATCTCGAAACTCTTCCCAATCCACGACAAAAGTGTATAGATCAATCCCCAATCTTTTTAGAGTTTTCTCAATGTTGGCCACGGCCAATTCCGAATTCCACCCATTATCGAAATGGACCGCCAATGGCCGCAATCCATTTTTTTTTGCCATGAAGGCCACATAAGTGCTGTCCACTCCGCCACTGACACCAATCACGCAATCGTATCGTTTTCCCCTTCCCTGGACTTTTATCTTTTTTACCAGTTGGTCCAACGCTTTGATCTTTGCATCGGGCGACAAATTCCATGCGGAATTCTTTAATCGCCAAAACGCGGCGCTACAATGATCACAAACCCCTTCCCCATCAAAAACGATATGGGGATCCGTCGTGTCCATCAGGCAACGGGTACAAACTGTTTGAGGAGGAGGTGGAGTCGATATCAAGATGAGACCTCCCTTGGCTTAAAAATTCTTTCTGAGAGGAAACGTCGATAGTTCGCTTGCCACTCTGGAGCCCAGTATAGGGCGGGGTCCGGTGGAGATGGATCGGTGGTTTCCATCAGACTCATAAGCTCTCTTGCGGTTTTGAACCATCTCCCAAAGTTTAATGGAACATACAACCGTGATCCAGGATTATCATGTACATAAACCGGAATTCGAAAACCGACGGCTTCAAAGAGCACGGTCGAAGAAGAGCCGATCACTCCATCGGCCTGTCTCAACAGGTCGTAGATATCTCCAGCATCACTGATCGTAATGTTGGATCTTTCTTCCAGGGCCGAGTAATCATTCCGATGAGGCACCTCGGTTGGATGAAGCCGGTAGATAATGTGACCCCTGCTCCCCCACTCTCGGGAAAAATCCATGGCCAACGACGTCAAATGGTCGACCACATCCGGTTGTGAGATGATAATCATTGTGGGCCGGTGATCTCGACCAACAGACTTTGTCCAGCCGCGTGTGCTTTCTGTCAAATGGGCATTGCCGATCACAATTTTTTCAGAAGGGGTTCGCGCATTGTTGCTCCAAAAGCTTCCATACGTAAGTAAAAAGTCCGGCAGGTATCGGCCGTAATCGGTGCTTGCAAAAAGACCGTTACCAAATCGATAGGCGTGGTGCGAGGGAACAATAAGCCCGTGCTGGATTTCAGCCGTTATAATACCGGCATCCTTGGCCCATTTCACCAGGTAGGCCTCGCTTCCGTAACTGGCATCCTCCAGCAAAACAAGCGTTGGGCGTAAACGGTCGAAAAGGCGACGGTATCCATTGTGCAACCCCACGAGCCGACCCCCGACCCGTTTTAATGTTTCGGCCAAATAGGACCAAACCGAATCATCAAGCGTTTGGGGAATTTTGTCCCGTAAGTATGCAATAAATTGGTCAATTCTTGTCTTATCCTTCGAATTTTGGCCCATGAAAAGACGGCCCACCTCCGCACGGATACTGATCCAGTCCTGGGCCGCGATCCGCCGGGGCGTGCGGGGCCGTTTAAATTCTCTATCCTGGGATTTATCAATGACCACCGTCCGCTCTTCTTCTAACAAAGCGTAATAATCGTTGACACGCCCAAACCATTTCCCATTCCGAAGAACAGAGACCCCGGCGGTGGACCCAAAAAGCAGAATATCACTAGGCCCCTTCATCCTGAGTGGGTTTTCCACCCACGACTGGATCAAGTATTTCAAGGTGCGATAGGTGGAAAAGCGCCGTATTGGCTCCAGGACACGGAACCCATGCTCCACCGCCAACGCTTCGAGAAAAAGGGGAAACCGAATGAATGGCCACATCAAGAACCCGTCATAGGCAAACCGGAAACTTAAGAGCTCATCGTCCTTCTCAAGGGAGAAAAGCGCCTCGAGAGTCATAGGAGACAGGATGCCGTCAACTCCGCGACGCGGCGGGTCCCACCTCCGTCCACTAAACGGCGACCGGCAACGGACATGGCAGCTCGCTTTCTATGATTCCCGATTAAAGAAATAGGATAACGCCGAACCATCTCCAAGACGTGGGTCCGACCGGCGACCCCTCCCAAAAGGACCGCCCCCTCCGCCTGAAGACGGTGACAGCCGTGTTGAATGAGGGAACTGCCCATGCTTCGTACACGAGAACGATAATCCACCACAACACTAATCCGCACAAACGGTTTGGTTCTTTGAAAGCGAACGGGAGCGATGGAAAATCCAGGGCGATTCTCCCCCACACAAACACGGGTAATAATATCGGTCAATGCCTTCCGGTACCATGTCAAGTGGTGCCGGAGGGGAATCGAGCCCTGTTGAAAAGAAACCCGACGGACAGCCGGTTCGTTTCGCCACTTATGGCTCAGGCGAGCATCGCTCGAACAGGACGGGCGCAACCGAACAGGTTCGTTCACACATCCTCCTGGCGGATCGGTGTTTCCACTGTGGTCATACCCCCATTATTGTGCCACTGCCAAGTAGAGTCCCAACGATGCTTTTGTAGCAAATTTCCTTGGCGTGAGGTCCCCCAGTGATCCGTGAGGACGTTCTCTATTGTATTCCAAACGCCACGCTTCGATAATGTCCCGGGCCTCCTGCAAACTTGTGAACCAGTGGTCGTTCAGGCATTCCGGTCGCAGGATCGAATTGAAGTTCTCGATAAACGCGTTCTGCGTTGGTTTCCCTGGATCAATAAAATCCAGTTTCACCCCATTCCGATAGCCCCATTCATCCAACGCTTGTCCGGTAAATGCTGGGCCGTTGTCCATCCGAATCCACTCCGGACGGCCGCGTTGGGCTACAATCCGGTCCAACACACGCGCCACACGGGCTCCGCCAATGGATGTGTCCACCTCCAGAGCCAGGCATTCCCGGGTGTAGTCGTCCACGATCGTAAACACCCGAAACCGGCGTCCCCGCCAGATCCGGTCCGACACGAAATCCATCGACCACCGCTGGTTGGCCCGTTCCGGTATTGGCATTTCCACCCGCAAGTGACAGCCCCGCTTCTTTCTCTTTCGTGTTCTCAATGGCAGCTTTTCTTCCCGATACAATCGCTTCGTCCGTTTGTGATTGCTCACCAATCTTCACGCATCAAGACCTTATGAATGAGCGGACATCCCCATCGTCGTTTCTTTTCAGGAATTTCACGCATTCTTTTCCGAACTCTTTCATCCAGGGAACGGTTCTTGATCTTGTAGAAATGCGTCCCACGACTCAACCCCACCAAGCAGCAGCTCCTTCGTTCGCTCAACCCAAGATGGTCGGTGAGATGATCTACCGCCTGCCGCTTCGCCCTGAGCCTTACCAGGTTTTTGAGTTAATTTCCTTTAAACCCAAAATGTCCAATGCTTGGTCCGCCACCAGCCGTTTCAACTTGTTGTTTTGTAACCGTTCAGGGGGTTTCACCCCCCGGAGCTATTTCACTGGCAACAAGGACGGCAACGGTTGTGTGTTGAGCGA
>JAEURZ010000005.1 GCA_016788905.1 Elusimicrobiota bacterium | reverse complement strand
GGCGGAGATCGTGGGATTGCAGGACACGAAGAAGAGCGTGGTGACGGGGATCGAAATGTTCCGAAAGGTAATGGATGAAGCGCAGGCGGGGGACAACGTGGGTATCCTGCTGCGAGGGATTGAAAAAGACCAGGTGGAACGAGGTCAGGTGATTTGTGCGGGGGGAAGCATTCAGCCGCACAAAAAGTTCAAGGGGCAAGTGTACATCTTGAACAAAGAAGAGGGGGGGCGGCACACGCCGTTCTTCAGCGGGTATCGCCCGCAGTTCTACGTTCGGACAACGGACGTGACCGGGAACTTGAAGTTGAAGGCGGGCGTGGAGATGGTGATGCCGGGCGACAACGTGGAAGTGGAGGTGGAGTTGTTGGTGCCGGTGGCGTTAGAGACGGGTGTTCGATTTGCGATCCGGGAAGGCGGTCACACCGTCGGAGCCGGAGTCGTAACCGAAATTTTGGCTTAAGAATTTAACTAAGAAGAGAGGGCAAGATCATGGCTGCTGATCGTTTCGTATTCATGTTGGCGTGTTCCAAGTGCGATAATCGCAATTATCATTACGTGCGGGGTCGTCGTCGAGAGAAAAAACTTGAGTTAAAAAAGTTTTGCTCCGCCTGCGGAAAACACACGCCTCACAAAGAAACCAAGTAATAGTCCTTACGGTTGGTGGGTGCCCATGGGGAGTTCTGGGAGTCTGTTTTGGCCCCTGGGGGCCAAGGACAATGTTGGCGTCGTGATCGACTTCTCATTGTTTCCTAAGACGCGTTAGAGGCGCGAAATCCCCTGAGGGGGCGTCGGTTAACTGGTAAACCACTGGTCTCCAAAACCAGGACTGGGGGTTCGAGTCCCTCCGCCCCTGCCATTTATAAAAACAAAGGAAGGGCGAAGTGACCCGGCCCTGCTCAAGCAGGGCGCGCTAAACGTGTGCCACAAGGTCACACAGCGCCCTCCGCCCCTACCATTTAAAAAACAAAGGAAGGGGCGATTGGAAATGTAAGTTTAGCGGGTTCTGTCCCCATTTTTTTTGTAAATGTTTCCTGTCGAATAGGGTGGGATGAAAATGCTGATCGATTTGTCTTTGGTTCTTCGACGTTAATTTATTTTATTGACGTGGGACGTCTTTTAAACTATTATTTGCACGCCTTTCTGATTCAGTGTTATCCCACAAATCCCGATGGACGGTTTTAATAAGTTTAAAACTGTTGGGTTGAATGGAGAGATACCTTGGGAAAGATTCGAGAACTCTTTCAGTTTTTTCGCGAAGCGTATGAGGAACTTAAAAAAGTTTCTTGGCTAACTCGTCCGCAGATGATGGCTTCCACATGGCTTGTGATCCTTCTGGTCATTGTGTTTGCTGTTTTTGTGGGTGCGTTGGATTTTGTTATTTCGAGAAGTTTTAATTTTATTATCTCCTAACGAAAGGACATCCCTGTGGCCCGTGGCTGGTATGTTATTCATACGTATTCTGGACATGAAGATAAGGTGAAGGCTCTGGTTGAGAAAACGGCAATTCAGCAAGGTCTCAATGAGAGGATTTTTCAACTTTTGATTCCCACCGAAGATGTTGTGGAACTTCGGCGAAACAAAAAGCAAGTCAAGAAACGGAAGTTTTTTCCTGGCTATGTTTTGGTTGACATGGATGTTGACAATCAGACCTACTGGATGATTCGAAACACCGCTGGGGTGACCGGATTTTTGGGTGGAGTGAATCCCACATCGTTGCCTGAATCGGAAATTCAGTCCCTTCTTCAACTCACGGTGGCGCCCCCAGATCACAAACCGCGTCCCGCTGTCTTGTTTGACAAAGGGGAGAAAGTCCGTATTAAAGAAGGGCCTTTCCGTCACTTCTTTGGTATGGTGGAAGAAATTAATGAAGACCGGGCCAAGTTACGGGTCACGGTGGATATTTTTGGGCGATCGACGCCCGTTGAGTTGGACTATCTGCAAGTGGAGAAACTTTAATGGCCCCTGTCAAAAAAATAAAAACCCAAATCAAACTTCAAATTCCTGCCGCTGGTGCAAACCCGGCCCCTCCTGTGGGGCCCGCACTGGGCCAACATGGCGTCAATATTATGGATTTCTGTAAGCAATTCAACGATCGAACGAAGACCATGGAAGCCGGGATGACCATTCCGGCTGTCATCACGGTTTTTGAAGATCGTAGTTTTACTTTTATTACAAAAATGCCCCCCGTTTCGGCATTGATTAAAAAGTCTGCGGGATTGGCTAAAGCCAGTGCCCAGCCGAACAAAACCAAAGTGGGAAAACTTACACGCCCACAATTGGAAGATATTGCCAAAACCAAAATGCCGGATTTAAATGCCCCGGACATTGAGGCCGCTATTCGAATGGTGAAAGGCACCGCCCGCAGCATGGGTGTGGACACCGCTGAATAATTTCGTTCCACGACTTCCCGACACCTCTCTTCATCTACGGTGAAAGAGAGGGAGCCTGCCGGAGGCGGTGTATGCCGACCCGGGCGCGGGGAAGAAAGAGAGATTCCTTCCATGAGACGTCGCATTAAAGAACTTCAAAAACAAGTTGACCCCGCCAAGCGTTATTCCATAGAAGAAGCTGTCTCATTGGTAAAACAGACCGCGAAAGCTAAATTTGATGAAACGGTTGAAATTCATGTGCGTCTCGGTGTGGACGCCAAAAAAGGCGACCAAAATGTGCGGGGAACTGTATCTCTTCCCTTTGGAACAGGAAAATCAAAAAAGGTTGTGGTGGTGGCGAAAGGGGATAAGTTGAAGGAAGCCCAAGACGCTGGTGCGGATGAAGCGGGGGAAGCGGATATCATTGAAAAAATTTCAAAGGGGTGGTTGGATTTTGATGTTTTGGTGGCCACTCCTGACGCGATGCGGGACCTGACGAAACTTGCCAAAACGCTAGGGCCCAAGGGTTTGATGCCGAATCCGAAATCAGGAACGGTGACGTTTGATATCGCCCGTACGGTGAAGGAACTAAAAGCGGGGCGGGTGGAGTTTAAGATGGATTCGACGGGGATTGTCCATTCTATTTTGGGCAAGGCATCGTTCCCTGTGGGAAATTTGGTCGGGAATGCGCGAGCCTTCTTAGAAGCCATTGAGAACGCGAAACCGTCAACGGCGAAGGGTACCTTTATTCGAACGATCGCCATGTCCTCGACCATGGGGCCCGGTGTTGGAGTTGTTACGGAATCTGTTAAAAAATAACTTTTTTAAAAAACGTTTCTTAAAAAAACCCAGCCCACCAAAAGGCTGGGTTTTTTTATTCGCTAAAAACTGACCCGGAAAAGTACCACCGCTCCTTAATCTTTCGAAATAAAAAGATGCCGATTTGAACATGGCCGGTGGGTTCTGATTTTAACTCCTCAGCGGTGGGTTCTTCCCGGCGGGCGATTAACGCTTTCATCGAATCGCGCAGGGGGCCCCAAGAATGGGGGTCGGCTTCCATCAAGCGTGGCCAGAGCCGTTCAAATTCCCGGGGGATGAATTTCTTCTTTCGATCGTCCTCAAGGGGGCCTTTCGTTTCGAAAGGGAATTTCGTGATGGATTGAATGACCCTCGTGTTATTGTCTAAAGCCGCTTGTCGAAAGGTAATCCAAAAAAACCGAAACACGTCGACTCTCTCCCGAACCTCCGGTGTGGTGGGAGATGAATGTCGAGTAAAGGTCCTCGCTGAATTCGAAAAAGAAACTCCCGAATTTTTTGAAGGAGTGGGATGGGGCTCTTGGGAGGGATGGCTATTTGTTTCGGGGGCCATCTGTCTGAGAGGAAAATCCCGGCCTATTTTTGCTCCCACAAAATACAATTTTCCTTTGATGTTTCGAAAACGAAAAGAACCTATTTTTATTTCGCCGTTTTTTAGAGCGTTGCGCTCTTCTCTAGTCAGTTCTTCTTTCCCCAGGAGAAAGGGTCTCATGGTTTCTTTTCCAATTTCGGTGTCCATGAGGAGGTGGTACAGCGGTGGAAAAGTGGTTCGAGAATGGTGCTCTATCTTGCCATCCGAAGTTGTTATCTCGAAAGGGAAATAGGTGACTGAAATTAACTTGTCGATGTTGTTTTCCAAGAGTGCGGAACGAAATTGATACCAATAACGGATTGACGGGTCGGCCTTTTTCACACGAGGTTCTCCCGCTTGGGCTGGGGCCAAGAAAGGAAAAATCAGTAAGGCGAGCAGATTAAAAACAAGGAGAGTTAGGTTATCTTTTTTTAGCATGGGAAGGTCCTATTGTAATGGGTAATGAATTGTCGGTTAAGCCGAAATCTTCAGTTGGATCGCGGGATTCAACGAAAAATCCAGACCTTTTTCCTTCCCAAAAAAGTTTGTCCGTAGTCCCCGCGACCGCGCTAGCGGAAGTGCCGCGTGGGAGCGGCCTACGACCTGCACTTTTTTGTTCGTAAAAAAGACCGTTTTTCCCGTCTCGCATCAGCGGCTCTGCCGCCTCAGGTGCCAGGCTCTCTGAGCCTGGCTGGTCCTCGCGCCCAACGGAAGACTCCGGGTTAATCGAGTTAATTCCGCGCATTTGTTGCAGTCTCCACAGGGACGTAAACGTTTGGGATTAAGGCAGGAAAAGACAAGATGGAAGGGAAGGTTTGGAAATAATTTGAATACTTTTTGTTTTGAGGTTTTTCGGAATGGGGCCCCAATTCGAATTTTTTTTTCAAGGCCGTGAGTTAACGCCTGTCCCATGGACCGAAAAAACTGAGGGGTGGCGTCTGGAAAGGGGTTCGACGCAAGAGTGCCTAGGACGATATCTTTATAATCGTTTTTTGCAGCGTATATCCCTGCCTGGGAAAGCAAAGCAATGTTTCTTCCAGGCAAATAGACCGAGGGATCTGGGGAACAGATTCCTGGGACGCCTTCCCCTGTGAGACTCCAATGGGTTCTGTATTGGCTTTTAAATGAATTCTCTAGCACAGAGAGGGGCAGAAGGCCGGAAGGTTGGTAAGCGGCGAGGAATTTCTTAAGCCAATAAAGTTCAGCTTTTTCCCATCGCAATCCGAACCGACAATAGAGGGGCTGCACCAGGCGATAGCGTTGTACCGCCCAAGCGAGTAGGGCCGCGCTGTCGAACCCTCCGCTGGTCAACACAATCACTTTCTCTCGACGAATCATGCCACTACTCTAGCAAACCAACGCTGGAGACGAAACTGCTACTATTTTCCCATGACACATTTAATTCTAGATACCGCGGCACGGGCTCGGGGTGAAGAATTGGTCTTGGATGAGCTTTTCGATTTGCGTCTCTATGAGCGCTTGCGTGGTGTTTCACGCGGAGGGCTATCGGAAATGTTGGACCGGCTGGTGGCGGTTGAAGCCAAGCATTACGCGTTTTGGCAGGATTTCTTTTCGATTCGACGGTCCGATCTGGATTGGGGACGCCGTCTCAAATTATCCCTTGTGACGGTGATCTGTCGCATGGTGGGCCCTTCCGCCATCCTCTTGGTTTTGGAGGGAATTGAGGTGTATGGGATCCGAAAATATTTGACCTTGTGGGACACGTATCGGGATACCCCGTTTGGGCAGGCACTCAAAGACACCCTGATGGATGAGTTTCAGCATGAGGACGAAATCGTTTCCGGTTTCTCGGGTCGGAAAATAAATCCGGAACGGGTGCGGGGAATCTTTCTTGGATTTAACGATGGGTTGGTGGAAATATTGGGGGCCGTTAGCGGTTTTTTTGCCGCGTTGCGGGACCCCCCGTTGGTTTTGGCCGCAAGCGTGGCCGTGGCCGTGGCGGGGGCTCTTTCTATGGCGGCGGGAGCCTATGCCGCCACAAGTTCTGAACGAGAGATTGAACGGGTACAGAAGGGGAAAGCCCTTTTCCTGGGACAAAAAGATTATGAAAATACACCCGGATCTCCTGTCTCCACCGGTGTTCTTGTGGGCATCAGTTATTTTATTGGGGCAAGTCTTCCCGTGTTGCCTGTCCTCTTTGGAGCGAGGAACGCTCTGTTTTCTGTGGCGGCGGGCGCTTTAGCAACGGTTGTTGTTTCTTCTGTCTTGGCGTTTTTGTCCGGTATGGATGTCCGGCGCCGGATCGCTTTAAACCTGGGGGTGATCGCTCTTGCGGTGACCATTACGACACTGATCGGGGTGGTGGTCCATCGTTTATGGGGTGTCTCCCTTTAAAGGGGATTCATTGCTTGAGCCCGGAGGATAATTTGATATGGGACTGAAAAGAATTATCGCTGTTTTAGGGCTATTCCTATGGGGGGTGATTCCTGCGGCGGGATTAACCCACCGCGACTGGGCGGACCCCCTTCAGTCTCTGGCGCGATCATCTTCCCCCTTGAAATTAGCAAGTTCTTTTTTAGTGGCCCGGGACACGGGAACGGTTCATCAATTTCGGGAATCGTTGATCGCGCGGGGAAAACCGGAAACCGCCAACCAGATCTGGTTCTTAGAAGAACTTTTTGCTGGGAATAACGCGGGAGCGGCGCAGGCCCTTGAACTTTTGGATCGGGCTTCGGTATGGACAGAGGACCAGGAAAAGTATTTGAGCCGGCTCACGGAGATTCAGCGGGGGTTCGAAGAAACCAAATCGGACATGTTTCATGTCCGGACATCCTCGGCGGAGGCTTTCCTTTCTCCTTACGTGTTGGCCGCCTTGGAAAACGCTCAATCGCGTGTGGCGGAATTTTTGGGGTCTTCTTCCACTCTTCCCGTTCCCGTCGAGATTTATACATCTGTTGATGATTTTGTTTTCGCATCGGGGTATTCAATAAAAACATTGGAACGGACAGGGGTGGTTTCTGCGGTTGTGTTCGGTCGTGTTATGGCGGTTTCCCCGGGGGCGACCGTGTTCGGATACCGTTGGATTGACGCGTTGGTTCATGAACACGTGCACGCGAGCCTCGCCCCTATTTCCGGGGCTCTTTGCCCCAACTGGTTGCAAGAGGGGACCGCTCGTTATTTGGAGCTGCTTTGGCGTCACTCGGCCGGATTTGTTCACCCGCCTCGGGATCGTGCCCTCCTGACGCGAGCCGTTTTGTCGGAAGGAGGGAAAGGCTTGTTGTCCTTTCATGACCTGGACGTTTCCTTCCGACACCTTTCTTCTCCAGATCAAGTGGACTTGGCGTTGGCGCAAGTGGCCGATGTGGTCCACTTTATCGTGAATGAGTTCGGTGAGGAGAAACTGCGGGCTTTACTCCGTTCTTTTCGAGAATCGAGCCGATCGGATGGTTTTCGCCTCACCCTGGGAATCTCGGAAGGGGAATTGGAAAAAAATTGGCGGGACTCGTTGGCCGACTTGACTGAGAACCCTACTGAATTAGAGCGGGGGGCGCTTGGGTCTGTGGTTCGATTTGGGTTTGAGACGGAGTCTCCTTTGGTCGTGGGTGAAGTGGAAAGGCGGATCCGTTTGGGCGACGGTTTGCGAAAAAAAGGGGCGTCCGAAGCGGCGGTCCTGGAATACAAAAAAGCGGTGGAATTTGCGCCGGACAACGGGGTGGCTTTGGCACGCCTGGCCGGGGTTTATCAAACCATGGGTCGAACAAAATCAGCGGAAGAGCTTCTCGTGCGCGCGACGGCAAAGAACCCGGCTTATGTTGTCCCTTTTGTCCTTTTAGGGGAACTTTATTTTGAGCAGGGGCGGTATGAGGAGACTCAAGGGGTGTTGCAACAAGCCCTTGAAATCAATCCGTTCGATTCCAAGATACATGAACTCCTGGGACTTATTGCCGTGGATGTGGGGAACTTCGCCCTGGCGCGCCAGTCCCTGGAATTGGCGTTGCGATTTGACCCGGATAACGATGACCTCCGGCGGGTTCTACGTCGCATGCCGAAGGGAAGGTAAGTTTTTTCGGATGAATGAAAATGGTGGATCACGCGGCAGGCGATCTGGGGAATTGTGGGAGCGGATTCCGGCCCCGTGGAGCGGGCGGCTTGCCCATTTGGGTCGATCTGCGGCTGAACGGGGGATATCCGCGGCGCTTGTGGGCGGGTGTGTACGAGACCTGTGGTTGAATTTGTCTCCAAACGATTGGGATGTGGTTATCGAAGGGGCTGTGCCTTCACTGGTTCGTGGGGTGGCCAAGGATTTATCGGCTCGTTTGATTGAACACCCGCGGTTTCGGACGTATACCCTGGAATTTTCTGATGCCACGCGAATGGATGTTGCTACCGCGCGGTCGGAAGTCTATCCGAAGCCAGGCGAACTACCGGTTGTTCGTCCATCGACTTTAGCGGAAGATGCTCGCCGCCGGGATTTTACGTCCAATGCCCTTTATCTTAAACTCCATCCCTATTTTGGAGAAATTTGGGATCCCACAGGTGGCCGAGAAGACATGCGGGCCGGGCTTCTCCGCGTCTTGCATGAAAAAAGTTTTGTTGACGACCCTACTCGTCTCTTCCGCGCCGCCCGCTACGCCGCCCGCTACGGTTGGTCCGTAGAAAATAAGACTTTAAATCTTATCCAAAAAGCGGTGGGGGAAGGGCGTCTTCTCTCTGTCAGTCGGGTCAGGCTTCGGCACGAACTGTTCCATATCTTGGAGGAGGTGAATCCCACCCCCGCCTTGCGGTTGGCTTGGGAATGGGGGTTGTGGAAGTCTTGGGATGAACGTTTGTGTTTTTCAGAGAAAAAGGGTGACCAGATAACAAACCTCCCACGAGAACACCCTCCCGCTCAAAGGTTGGCCGCTTTTTTGGGGCCGGATCCCTTGATCGCCGAATCAGTTCTTAAAGGTTTCTCCACACCGACGGATTTACGTCGACGGGTCATCGGGTTCCTTCTGTCGGGGGCGGGACGCTCTTTTTCTTGACTTTTCCCTCCTAAAAACTTAAAATCCAATTCAATTTTACGACGATAACCTTCTATGACTCCTCTTATCCCTGTTCTCTCTGGAATGCGGCCCACCGGAAAATTGCACTTGGGCAACTATTGGGGTGCGCTTGTACCCTGGATCAATCTCCAAAAGGGGGAAAAACATCGGTGTTTTTTTATGGTGGCGGATTTGCATGCCCTGACGACCGGGTATGAAGACACCAAGGATCTCCAAGGCAACATCCACGATATGGTTTTGGATTGGTTGGCGGCTGGTTTGGATCCTGAAAAATGTGTTTTTTTTGTTCAATCCAGGGTTCCCGAACACTCCGAGTTGTCGTTGATTTTCTCCATGATGACCCCCTTGGGGTGGTTGGAACGGATCCCCACGTATAAAGAGCAATTGCGAGAGATCTCGGGAAGAGAAATCACCACCCACGGTTTTTTAGGGTATCCTGTGCTCCAGGCCGCGGACATCCTTCTTTACAAGGCTCAAGCCGTCCCCGTGGGGGAAGACCAGCTCTCGCATCTTGAACTGACCCAGGAAATTGCTCGACGTTTTAATCGTTTGTATGGGAATGTGTTTCCTGAACCCAAGGCGATTTTGGGCCACGCTCCTCGGGTTCCCGGTTTGGACGGCCGTAAAATGTCGAAATCTTATGGGAATTCTGTCGAATTAAGTGATACCCCCGAAATCTTGTGGCAAAAAATTCAGAAAATGTTTACCGATCCATCCAAACTTCGCGCCAACGATCCGGGACATCCTGACGGATGCGTTGTTTTCGCTCTGCACAAGATTTATAATCGCGACGCCGCTGTCCGGGAAAAGGAATGTCGGGAAGGGCAGATCGGTTGTATGCCTTGTAAAAAACATCTGTTGTCTCTTCTCGATCCTTTGAAAGAAATTCAGGAGAAAAGGGCCCAGTTGGCCCAAACGCCGAACCTGGTTCGGGACGTTTTAGAAGACGGTACGGGACGGGCGCGGGCCGTCGCCCAAGAAACATTGGCGGAAGTTCACTCTGTTTTGGGCCTAAGGACAAAATGACCGAAACCACCATGAACGAAGTGAAGCTGGACGTGTTCGAGGGGCCCCTCGACCTTCTGCTTTATCTCATAAAGAAAAACGACCTGGATATATACGATATCCCCATTTCACGTATCACCTCGGAATATCTGGGCGTGTTGGACCTCTTGAAAGACATGGATTTGAATTTGGCAGGAGAATACTTGGTGATGGCTGCCACGTTAATGCAGATCAAAGCGAAAAGTCTTCTTCCCGCGCCTCCTTCCGATGCGGAAGAAGAAGACCCTCGAACCGATCTCGTTCATCGACTCCTTGAATACCAACGGTTCAAAGAAGTGTCCCGACATCTTGAGCAGAAGCTTCAGTCCGCGAAAGACGTTCATTTTCGGGGATCACCGGTTTTGAACGACATCGATTACACCATGGAGGCGTCCCTGTTTGATTTACTGGACGCTTTCCGGGATGTTTTAAAGAATCTCAAACCGCGATTCCGGGAAATCGATACGGATGACATCCCGATCGAAGTTAAAATTAAGGACGTTTTGGCGTTTCTGGCGTCCCGTCCGTTTGCGACCTTCAAAGAAATATTGCAACGGGAATCCACACGGCGTGGTTTGATTATTACGTTTTTGGCGGTTTTGGAACTGATTCGATTGCGGCAGATTGCGGCGCGGCAAACAGAATCTTTTGGAGACATTCGTGTGTACCATGCAAACGCGTTGCCCTCGGAGCTTCAAACGGAACCGGTGGCTCAAGAACCGGAAACGGTTCCGGTGGGACCTCTTCCGGATAACCCAGAAGGTTTTGGTACGCCCCCCTCGGAGGGAAAGTGATGGAACGTGACGAACGGAAAAAAGTTTTAGAACTATTGCTGTGGATGACAGACCGTCCACTTAAGGCGACGGAAATCGTTCATATTTTGGGGGATTCTTCTTTTACGGAATTGGAACTGCGTGAAGATCTCAATATTCTTGGGCGCGAATTCGATGACCGTCAGGCTCCCTATCACGTGGTGGAAGTGGCCCATGGGTTTCAGTTGGCTTCGCGGCCCGCGTTCAGTCAATGGGTCCGGAAGCTGTATAAAGAAAAGACAGCTCTACGCCTTTCACCTTCAGCTTTGGAGACTTTGTCTATCGTGGCGTACAAACAACCTTTGACTCGAGGAGAAATTGAAGACATCCGTGGGGTGGACGTGTCCGGCACATTGGAAACACTTTTGGAACGAAAACTCGTTAAAATCGTGGGACGAAAAGAGGCGTTGGGTCGTCCGCTCCTGTATGGAAGCACGACGGATTTTATGAAACAATTTGGGCTCCGATCGTTGGACGAACTTCCGCGGTTGGAGGAGCTGGTCCCGTCAGATGATTCCGTTCCCACGGAGCCCTTGGCGACCGAACCCCCTTTAGAAACTCTGAGCGAAACGGACATTCCGCCCGAAGGTGTGGCGGAAGTTCCGGTCGCTGAAACGCTCGAAACCCCCGTGGAGGAACCCCGTGCCTGAACTTCGTCGCGATCCCGTGATTGGTCGTTGGGTCATTATTTCAACCGAAAGGAGTCGGCGCCCGGTTGGGTTTTCGACTCATCGGGAAAATCAGGGGTCCGTCCCCTGTCCTTTTTGCCCGGGAAATGAAGCCAAGACACCTCCGGAAATTTTTGCGCTTGGTCCCCGCGGACGAACTCCCAATACGCCTGGATGGACGACGCGTGTGGTCCCCAATAAGTTCCCTGCGCTTCAAATAGAAGGGGATTTGCATCGGTCGGGTGAGGATCTGTTTGATCGTATGGATGGTTTGGGAGCTCATGAGGTTATCATTGAAACGGACGACCACAACCGCGAGTTGGAAGATCTTAGCGAAGCCCAAATTGCTGATGTTTTGGGAAGTTGGCGCGACCGAATTTTGGATCTAAAAAAAGACCCGCGGTTTGAATACATTCTTGTTTTTAAAAATCGGGGGTCCGCGGCAGGGGCTTCTTTGGCGCACGCGCATTCCCAATTGATCGCTACGCCCATGGTCCCGATCCGAGTTAAACAAGAGCTCCGAGGGGCCGAAGAATATTTTGAACAAAAGGGACGGTGCATCTTTTGTCAAATTCTTGAGGCGGAATTGAATAAAAAGGACCGTCTTGTTGAAGTGAACGATGATTTTGCTGTCCTCACTCCCTTTGCCAGTCGGTTCCCTTTTGAAATGTGGATTCTTCCCCGGGCGCACGCTTCCAATTTTGATGGATCATCAGAAGCGACCTTGCGTTCTCTCAGTCGAACATTGAAGAGTGTTCTTGGGCGATTAAATAACGTGCTCGACAATCCTCCTTACAACTTTATCATCCATACCAGTCCTTTGAAAACCAATCGTTTGGCACATTTCCATTGGCACATTGAATTGATGCCGAAAATTGTTCACACCGCGGGGTTCGAATGGGGCGCCGGCTTTTACATCAACCCCACTCCGCCGGAGCAGGCGGCCCAGTATCTTCGCGAGGTGAGCAACGGTTTTTCCGCGGGATGAGAATCCTTTTTACCGCGAGTGAAGCGGTCCCCTTTATCAAAACGGGGGGGCTGGGCGATGTGGTGGGGGCGCTCTCGGTTGCTCTCAAGAGCGCCGGCCACGATGTTCGTTTGGTCCTTCCATACTATCGCGGGATTTCTTCTGATTTTCCACCGTTAACCCTCCTTCCTTTTTCACTTCGTGTTCCCCTGGGGGATGGCGCGGTTCTGGTGCGGGTCTATGAAGCGACTTTTTCGGCCCGCTATCGTGTCTATCTGGTGGACAGCCCTGATCATTTTGACCGGGATGGTGTTTACGGAGAGCCGGGCGTTTCTGAGTTTTTTGACAACGACAACCGCTTTATCGTTCTGTCTCGGGCAACGTTGGAAATTGCCAAAACCGTTGGGTTTCGTCCGGATATTATTCACGCGCACGATTGGCAAACGGGTCTCGTTCCAGCTCTCTTAAAAACGGTTTATCGTGACGATCCCTTTTTCTTACCCACCGCGTCCGTTTTTAGCATCCACAACATTGCCTATCAAGGAATTTATCCCAAACAAACTCTCCTAAAAGCAGGACTTGGATGGCCGGAATTTACCCCAGATAAAATCGAATTTTATGATCAAGTGAATTTTCTAAAGGCGGGGATCGCATACGCCCATCTGGTTTCGACTGTGAGCCCCAGCTACGCGGCGGAAACCCAACGAGGGGAATTTGGGGTGGGTTTGGATGGTTTTCTTCGCACCCGTTCTTCAGAATATTTCGGTGTATTGAACGGTTTGGATACCCGATATTGGAATCCACGGCAAGACCCCTTTTTGCTCCGCCGGTACTCGCCCAAAACTTTGTCGGGACGAGTGGCCTGTCGCGAAGATCTTCAGCGGGGCTCCGGTTTGGATGTGGACCCGAAGGCCCCTCTTTTTGGGATGGTGTCTCGGCTTGACCCTCAAAAAGGGATAGATATTTTGTTGGCTATTCTTGAGGATTTTTTAAGCGACGGGTGTCAGGCCGTTTTTTTGGGACAAGGGAACCCCGGTTACCAGGCATCTCTCCTGACCCTGCAACGGAAATATCCGGGGCGGGTCTCTGTCTCAACGGATTTCAATGAACCCCTGGCCCATAAAATATATGGCGGGGCCGATATTTTTCTGATGCCCTCCCGTTTCGAGCCTTGTGGGTTGGGCCAAATGATTGCGCTTCGCTATGGGGCTGTCCCCGTGGTGAACCCCACGGGAGGCCTTTTGGATACGGTGGCCCCTGTCTCAGAGGATGGAGCGAAAGGCGTTGGGTTTGTCGCGGACCGGGTTGAGACGGGGTCCTACCGGTCGGCCTTGCAAACGGCCGTGAGGTTTTTGAGGACGAATCCTCAGGGATGGCGCGCGTTGGTGCGACGGGGGATGGAACTCTCTTTTGATTGGAAAGAATCTGTGCGTCACTATGTGGATCTGTATCGGTTGGCCCAATCTAAAAAACGTGCCTCTCAGGCAGAGGCCTCAAAAAAGAGTTCATTTTGAAAGAAGCCAGAGAGTGATGGGCGGGAACGTTTCCAAGGCATGGTCCCCCCGCGGGGCGGCTCTTTTTTTTGCAGGGGTTTGGGTAACGCTTTTTGTCGTGCATTCCTTGGGGGCCCGTTGGCAATGGGAAAAAGACAACACGGTTGAAATTTGTGTGGATGGGTCTGAAATTGAACTTTTATCCGACCAGGATGATGAAGAGACCTGGAAGACACTGACCTTTTTCAAGGAAGCGGGAGTTTCAAGTGTCGCTGTTTATTGGGATCCCACCCGGCCTCTTCGGTTGTTGACGCGAGAATGGGCTTCCCGTATCCCTGAAGGTCTCAGCCTCACTCTTCGGCCTGAACCTGTCCCGTTCTCCGATTGGTCCAAAAAATGGCCGGGCGTTGCTCGTCCAACAGCAGGGGGGCCTCCCCTACGGAATGTTCTTTTTTCAGGGGCGGCGGTGATGGGCTATCCGGATCTTTCCCCTGTCAAAGAATGGTTGTTGGAGACCGACAGTCATCTCCCTTGGGTCGAGTTCGGCCGTCAGAGGGGAATGTCTTCGTTGAAAGATTCTTTCCCCAACCGTGTTGTGCGTGCCCACACACTGCTGGAGGACGAAATGTCTCTTGCCAGTCGTGCGGCGGTGCGGGGGCGGCTGTTGCGGGCGGTGCGGGAACGGGGAGTGCGGTTTCTTTATATTCGGTTGTTTCCAGGCCTTTCAACCGAAGCCAATAAGGAATTTTTGGTTTCCTTAACGACGGCTCTCCAGGCCGACGGATGGCGGTTGGGGCCCGCGAACGCCCGCTTCAACGAATGGCCCGCCCCGTTGATTCCTTTCTCCCAAAGGCTCCGGTTATTGTTCGCTTTTGGGGTGTCGGTTGGGCTCCCCTCTTTGGCCTTCATGTGGGCTCTGCGTCAACGCTCTTCCGCGCGAGCTTTTATTGGATTGACGGGGGCTGCTTTGGGAACGGGACTCCTGGTTTCCGCTTTTTTGTCCACACCCTCCTTTGCCCTTGGCTTTTCTGTTTTTCGCGGGGTGAAAGCGGCGCTTTTGCTTCCCTTGCTTTTGGCACTTTTTACGCTTTACCGGGCGGATGAATTACGGCACATTTTTTTGGAGGTTGTCACTGTGGGCCGTCTGGTTTTGGGGATTGCGGTCCTGGGAGCGGTCGCCTACTTTATTCTTCGCATTGGGCATGGAACGGTGGCGGATGCTTCCTCCCTCGAACTCGTTTTGCGGGGGCATTTGGAATCATTTCTGGGTGTTCGGCCACGCTTTAAAGAATTTCTCATTGGGTATCCCCTTCTGTGGTTGGGATTTTCTCTGCGAGAGAGGTTGGGAAGAGAGACCCCTTTTCTTCCTGGCGGCCGAGGTCCTTTGCCCCAGGCCCTTCGATTTGTTTTTCACGACGCGAGGCCCTTTCTTCTGGTCGGATTTATTGGTCCCCTCTCCCTGGTGAACACGTTTTGCCACGCCCACACGCCCCTGTGGGTGTCCTTGACGCGAACATTTCATGGGGTCTGGATGGGGACCGTTGTCGCGGGGCTCCTGTTTATTCTTCTTCGATGGGCTGAGGGTCGGTGGAACAGGTTGGCCTAAATCCTCCTCCCCTTCTGGCCGGATATTTCGGTAACGGAAACGCTGGGGACGAAATGATACTTCAAATGCTGCGCGGGGCCTTGGGCCCCGCTCCTTTTTTGTCGGGGCCTTGGCCCGTAGGGGGGCCCGCGGTTCCTCGGTTTCATCTCTGGCGAGTGCTCTTAGAACTTGGTCGATCCCGGGCACTTGTTTTGGGCGGGGGAGAACTCTTTCAATCCCGAACCAGCGGCCGAAGCCTGGCGTATTATTTATCACTCCCTCTTATTGCACGAATGTTAGGACGACCCTTGTTCGGTTTCAGTCTGGCTTTGGATCCGGACCTCGGGAGTCTTGGGAAAAGATTAACCGCTATTTTGCTGCAAAAAGCTTTGGGTGTCTGGGTTCGAGAGGAGACGTCCCTGAATTTCCTTTCACGGCGTCGGGTTGCCGTTCGGTGGATGCCGGATATCGTTTGGGCGTGGCCCACGGCGACCCCTAAGCCTTCCCCTTCTCTCCGACGAGTTTTATGGATTCCCCGGTTCCCTTCAGAGATCAATGCGGGCGGTGGATTTGGGGGCGCTCTCCGATCCGTTTCCCCTCACTATCAATACGGGTTCCTCCCTCTGCATCCTATGGAGGATCGGATCCCCTTGGCCCAATGCCGACAGGGTTTTCCGCACTTTCATCGGTTGGAAACGTGGCATGTGCCCGGAGATATTTTTGAACGGATCGCGGCGTATGATTTGGTGGTTACCATGCGTTATCACGGGTTGATTGCCGCGGTGTTGGCGGGCCGCCCGGTGATTGCGATCCCGGGGCACGGGAAGGTACGGGACTTGGCTCAAGAGTTGGAGGTCCCGATGATTGAACCCGGAGCCGTCGCTTCAACGGATTGGGCGCGGGTGTTCCGGAACGCCTTTGAGATGGGCCCGCGATCTCCGGGCGTACGGCCCGCCCAAGCGGCAATGGCTTTGAAAGACCTTCTCCGGGATCTCACAGCCCTTTCGCTCCATAATTAGTAAAATCTCACGGGAATGACCGCTCCATTGCCTAACGATAAGCTAAAAAAAAGACTTGAAACCCTCATCCCTGAACTGAGGCGGCGAGCTCTTCGACCGAAACCTCAGCGGAGGGAATATCCTTTTTTCGTGATTCTTTTGGGTTTGGGGATCACGGCTGGATTTTGTTTCGCGATGGGGGGACACACTCAACGGTTGGTCGAGGGGTTTGTTCAACGGGAAACGCGGGATTTTCGGTTTGAAGTTTTCTTGACGGAGCATGTGGATCGGTCTTTTCTTGAGGAACGTTTTTTGTCAACGCCGGGAGTTCGGTCGGTCCGGTTTGTCACCCGCGAAGAAGCCCTGGGGCGAGCGCAGGACGATCCTTCTTTAGTGGACGCGTTAAAACTGACGGTGAGGAATCCCCTTCCCGAATCGTTTGAGGTGGTGTGGGATCCCGCTTTTCTCGCCCCGGCCCACATGGTGTCAACGGCGGAGAAGTGGAAGCAACTCGAAGGCGTTTATCAGGTGGGTTACGACCGTTCCCGTCTGGATCGTTTAGCTTTGTTGGGGCGCGTGCGAGATGAACAGAGAGTGTTGTTTTCGGCCCTTCTCTGGGGTGGAGCGATGGTTCTTGTTTTGGCCTTCGGGCGACTTCTTTTTTCCGGACCCTCTTTGGCGAGAGCCGTGTCTCCTCTGTGGGGGGCGGTTGTCGGAACGTTGGGCGGGGGGGGCGGAGGGATTGTCCTTTTCTTGTGGTTGGGGACCTGGGAACCCCTTGGTGTCTTGGCGGGAACGTTTGTGGGTCTTTTGGGAGGCCTCTTTCGCGGACGAGAAAAAGAATGACCTTCTCTGCTCGCGCCTGCTTCCTGCTGGGTTTTGTGGGCGTTTGTGCGGTGGTGGGGGCGAAAGAGTCTGTGGAATCTAAACGGGATGGCTTAAAAAAAATCCAGTCGGAAATAGAAGAAAAACGACAGGAAAAGAAAAACACATCACGACGGGTTCGGGAATTGCGAAAAGAAGTGGATCGGATTTCCACGGAATTGGAGAGCGCGCGGAAAGCGTATTCGTTGGTGGAAAGCCGATTGATTAAGGCGGAGAAGACACGCGCGGAAGCCGAGTCGCGGGTCCGATCTTCTCGACACGATTTAGGGGAATGGCGGGACCGTTTGTCCTCAGAGACTCGGGATTACTTTATCCGATGGTCTTTGGGATCGGAGGGGTCCTTTTCCAGTTTGATGTATGAAAAAGCTCTGTTGTCCGATCGGGCTGCCAGTCTTTCTTTTGCGGAAGAGAATCACCAAAGCGTACAATCCCTACGGGATGATCTGGCGGAAGCCGAAGAAAATTTGCGGCGGCTGCGGTTGGATAAGCAGCGGGAAGAACGACGGGCCGAGAACGCCCGGGGGCGCATGCGGGATTTACAAAAAACGGCGGAAGGGCGTCAGATGGTTTTGGATCGCCAGCTCAAGGAACTCCATGTCTCCGCTCGGAAGTTTGAGAAGAAGATTGCCGATTTGCTTTTGAAAGAGAAAGAAGCCAAGGCTTTGGCGGCCAAAAAGGCCAAAGCCACGGTTGTGCCAACAGTCAAAGGTGTGGGGAACAAGTGGCGAAGGCGATTGCCCTGGCCTGTGGCGGGACCCGTGGTGGAAAAATTTGGGCGTACTTTAAACGCCGAGGTGGGGGCCCCGACCATATCCAACGGGGTCCTTTTGCGCCCGATGGCCGGGGCCACGGTCCGTGCTGTTCAAGAGGGTGAGGTTCTTTTTGCGGGGCCTTTTATGAATTACGGTTTGATGGCGTTGGTGAGCCACTCGGACCATGTGCACACCATTTACGCCCAACTGGGAGGCCTTCAGTTGACACGCGGTCAAAGGGTTATGGCCGGCGATGTCGTCGGCGATCCCGGGCGGGATGAGAACGGGCGTCCCCAGGTGTATTTTGAACTTCGGGTCGATGGGGAACCAGTGAACCCTGAAGAGTGGCTTAGAAACTAATTTCGCCGTGCAACACGTTGTTTTAAGGAGAGTTGTCCTATGAAAAAAAGAGCGATGCTTTATTCTTTTCTATTCGCGGGCCTGGTTTTGGGAACGGTTTTGTCTCCGGTCCGTTCGGCTGTGGATGAAACGTACCGCCAAATCAAACTTCTGGTGGATATCCTTCAGCACGTCCGTGAACAATACGTAGAAGAAACAGACCAAAAAAAATTGATTTATGGCGCGGCGGCGGGAATAGCGCGGAGCTTGGACCCTTTTAGCCAGTTTATGGAGCCTGAGGCCCATAAAGAGATGAAAACCGAAACTCACGGTCAGTTTGGAGGGCTCGGCATTCGAATCGCGGTGCGGGACGGGTGGTTAACGGTGATTACCCCCATGCCCGATACCCCCGCGTATCGGTTGGGAATTTTGCCGGGCGATAAAATTGTGAAAATTGAGGGGGAAGTGTCGCAAGGGCTAGCGGTGGAAGACGCGGTCACTCGGCTCCGGGGAAAACCAGGGAGCAAAGTCACCATCACCATCGCTCGCGAAGGCGACAAGGAGCCCCGTGATTTTACGATCACCCGGGAGGTGATTAAAATATTAAGCGTACGTTCCACCCTCTTAGAGGAAAACATCGGGTATGTAAAACTCAATGAGTTTATTGAGACAAGTGAAGCCGATATGCGCAAGGCGCTCAAAGGGTTGAAAGGAAAAGGAATGACCTCTTTGGTCCTGGACCTTCGTAACGATCCTGGCGGGTTGTTAACCTCGGCCGTGGATGTCACAAAATTGTTTATCGGTGATTCAAAGATCGTGACCTATACTCAGGGACGCGCCCAGCCGCGGCAAGATTTTTTTGCAGACAGCAAGGCCCCCTTTGACGATCTTCCTTTGGCCGTCTTGGTGAACGGGGGGTCCGCTTCCGGCTCCGAAATCGTGACAGGGGCCCTTCAGGACCACAAGCGGGCGATCATCATTGGGTCGGAGACCTTTGGGAAAGGGAGTGTTCAGTCCGTGATCCCGCTGGATGACGGCTCAGCGCTCCGTTTGACCGTGGCCAAATACTACACGCCGAATGGGCGGTCCATTCATCGGGACGAGACCACGAAGAAAGGGGGGATTACCCCGGACATCGTCATCAACGTTCCAAAAGAAATTGAAGCCAAGCTTTACATGCAGGCCGATGAACTTTACGCGAAAGATAAGGCCCCCATGTCCGTTGTAAAAGAAGAAGACCGTGTAAAAGATGAGGTGTTGGAGCGCGCCATTCAGATTCTCAAGGCGGAAGCTGTTTTTCAGCAAATGAAACGTTGACCAGGAGCTCTCCTTTCGTGAGAAAGAAAGGGTTTTCTTCTGTTCGTGGTGGTATTCTTATGGACGCGTTTTTAATTTTGGTCCTGTGTGTCGGAGGGGGCGTGGCGTGGTGGACCCGGGACCAGTGGATCGGGCGGGTGTCGTCCTTCAAAATGCCGGCGCTGAAATCGCCCGCTTTTTTGTCTGCGTTTTCTTCGCGATCGGGTGTCCCTCGGCCCCCCACAGCCGATTTGTCTCGCCAAAGCGCGACGGCCCACGCGCGGTTTCGGAAATTCCTGGGCCGAGCCGGTGTGGGGGACGCGCATGTCCTTAAAAACTTTAATGAAGAACGACGAGAGGGGGGGGTGGTTTGGATTGAATCCACCATTGAGATGGCGCGCCCTCTCTCTTTTCAGTCGGGGGTGTTTTTGGAGCGCGTCGTTGAGTTTCTTTCCAACAGTGGGTTGGTCCTGATGCGCGATGAAACGGAACGGGGAATATGGCTCATGGAATTTGGGGATCGGGACCATGTTTTTCAACGGGTTGTGATTCGTGATCAATGAGTGTGAACGAGATTCTTTAAAAGGCGGCAATGGCCCATGAGTAAAATGATTCGCGTTCTCGGTATTGAGACTTCTTGCGATGAAACTGCCGCGGCAGTGGTGGAAAACGGTCGCCACATCTTATCGAACGTGGTTTCCAGTCAGGTGCCCATCCATCAACCGTATGGGGGCGTTGTCCCCGAATTGGCTAGCCGGGCTCACGTAGAGACGGTTCAGGGGGTGGTGGAGGCGGCGTTGAAGGGGCAGACCCCACGTGGAGCGGCTCCTTTCCCCAAAACGCTCCCTGTGGATATGGTGGCGGTGACCGTCGGCCCAGGGTTGGTGGGCTCTCTTTTGGTGGGAAAGGTCGTGGCGGAAATGGTGGCGTGGGTTTACGGGAAACCCATTATTGGGGTGAATCATTTGGAAGGCCATCTCCTGTCCATTTTGCCGGGTCACCCGGATTTGGAGCCTCCGTATCTCGCCCTTGTTGTTTCGGGGGGCCACACAGAATTGGTCCATGTCCAGAACTACGGGAAATACCATGTTTTAGGACGAACCCGGGACGATGCCGCTGGGGAAGCTTTTGACAAGGTGTCCCGTTGCTTGGGGTTGGGCTATCCGGGCGGGCCCGCCATTGATCGTGCGGCGCAGAAAGGGAACCCCGCGGCGATCCCGTTTCCGCGAGCTCTTCTGGGCGAAGGGTTTGATTTTTCTTTCTCAGGATTAAAAACTTCAGTGGTTTATTATCTTCGGGATCATCCTGAAATTCGTGATTCTAAAAAAAAGGTGGCCGACGTTTGCGCCAGTTTTCAGGCGGCGGTCGTTGACGTTTTGGTCAAAAAAACCGTGGCCGCGGCGGATACTTTGGGGCTTCGCCATATTGCGGTGTGCGGCGGGGTGGCCGCCAATAGCGCGTTGCGGGAGGGTTTTGCCGTTCATGGGAAAAAGCACAAGATTCATATGGCGTCCCCTCTTCTTTGCACGGACAATGGGGTTATGATTGCGGTTGCGGGATACTATAAGCACCTCCGCGGTGGGCGCGTTTCCGAACCTGAGCCTCTCTCTGTGGATTCAACCTTGGCCATTGAAAGCTGGGGATGACCGTTTTGTCTCTCCGGAAGGCGACCTCCCTCATGCCCATAGGTGCCAATCCCCGAATCGGTTCCCTCCAATTGGAGAACCCGTTTATCTTAGCCCCGATGGCCGGCATTGGAGATCCCCCCTATCGGCGGCTGTGTCGTCGCGGTGGCGCGGGTCTGGTGTGTGCTGAAATGGTCTCGGCCAATGCTCTTCACTACAAAGACGAAAGGTCTCATCGAATGCTGGCCACTTTTCCGGACGAACATCCGATCAGTATGCAGGTGTTCGGGAACGATCCCGAGCGTTTGGCGGGGGCGGCTCAAGCGGCGGAAGCGGCGGGTGCCGACGTGGTGGATCTCAACTGTGGATGTCCTGTTCCTAAAATCACTAAAAGTGGCGGCGGTATCTCGCTCATGAAAGAGGAGTCTGTTTTTTCCCGTTGTGTGGGGGCCATGGTTCGGGCGGTTCGGGTTCCTGTGACAGTCAAAATGCGTTTGGGTTTTCGTCCAGGAGAAAACCGCGCGGTTCGGTTCGCCCAAATCGCCCAGGATCAAGGCGCGGCCGCGGTCTCCATTCACGCGCGCTCCCAAGAGGACCGGCACGACGGCCCGCCTAACCTGGAGGCCTTAAGGCTTGTGGTTCAAGCTGTGGACATCCCCGTCTTTGGAAACGGCGGGGTGCATGCCTATGAAGATGTTCGGGCGATGATGGATATTTCCGGTGTGGTGGGGGTGCTTGTGGGGCAGGCGGCCATTGGAAATCCATTCCTTTTTTTGGAGTTTTTGTCGGCGCGAGCCGGTGGCCCCTCTTCTTGGGCCGTTCCGGTACGTGAGCGGTTTTCCCTCTTGCGAGAACACGCCAAAATGATCGTGGAGTATTACGGGGAAACCGTCGGTATTCGGCGATTGCGAAAATATCTTTTCTCTTATGTGAAAGGTCTTCCGAACGCTTCGGCCTTTCGGGGTTTGGCCAATCGGGTTGATCGTCTGGATGCGTTTTTAGCCTTATTGGGTGATTTTGAAACAAAACTCAGTGGAATTTCGAACGATGGTGCAGGAAACGATTGACGCGGGGGTGCCCCACTCAAACGTTTTTTTTGTCTGGGGTCGATGCTTTATCCAGGCTCTGTTTTCCCGGATCAAACGGCGGATTCTTGACATCCTTTGGGAAATGCTTTCTAATATGCCCTCGAAGGAGATGAGACTTTACGATGAGACATAACCGAGCGCCTCTTTTTGAGACTGTTTTAAACCACGCCAAAAAACAGGTGGTTAGTTTTCACACGCCTGGACATAAAAATGGGCGGGGGGTGGATCGTCGTCTTAAGGCGTTTACCGGGAAAAATCTTTACGCTATGGATTTGACGGTGTTTCCGGAAGTGGATTCTCTTCACGATCCGGTGGGGCCCATAAAAAAAGCGCAGCAGTTGATGGCTATGGCCTATGGGGTGGAACATTCGTTCTTTCTGGTGAACGGGTCTTCTTCGGGGAACATGATTATGTTGATGGCGGCGTGTCAGCCCGGGGATTCAGTCATTATTTCCCGAAACGCCCACAAGTCCACCATGGCGGGGGTGATTCTTTCGGGGGTGTGGCCCATATGGATTCAGCCGAAAGTGGATCAGAATCTGGACATCCTTTTTGATTCGAGCCCAGAGCAAATTGAAGAAGCCCTTCGGCTTTTTCCGGAGGCCAAGGCCGTGTTTGTCACGAGCCCGACCTACAACGGGATTTCAGCGGATTTGGTTAAAATCAAAGAGATTTGTCGAGCTCGGGGAAAAATCCTTTTAGTGGACGAAGCTCACGGGGCCCATTTGAAATTCCACAAGGATCTTCCGGTTTCCGCCGTGGAGGCGGGGGCGGATATGTGTGTGCAATCCACCCATAAAATTCTATCGGCCCTTTCCCAGGGATCCGTGTTGCATTTACAATCCGATCTGGTGGATGTGGGGCGAGTGCGCAAAATCGTTTCCCTGCTTCAAACCACAAGCCCTAACTATTTGATCCTGTCCAGCTTGGACGTGGCGCGCCGCCAGGCCGTGTTGGAAGGGGAGAAAATGTTGGAGCGGGTAATTCGCAATGCCGAATGGGCCCGGAAACAGATCAGCCTCATGAAGAATATTTTCACCTTTTCCCGAAAGGATATTGTGGCGCGGGGTTACGATTTGGACACGACAAAATTAACGGTGAATGTAACCCGAACCGGTTTGTCAGGGCATGAAATCGAAGATATTTTGGCTGAAAAGTATAACGTGCAGGTGGACGCGGCGGATCTCTTCAACCTGATTGCGATTATGGGGATAGGGTCCGACAAGTCTGATGTGGTCAAACTGATCGATGCCTTGGCGGAAATTGACGACAAGCACCGCGGGGGGGCTCAGAACTGGGTCCTTCAGATTCCCGAGCTGACCACCGAAATGGTCATGAACCCCCGGGACGTCTTCCTCCTTCACAAAAGTAAGCGGGTCCCGCTTTCGAAAGCGGTGGGTCAAATATCTGCCCAGACGCTCACCCCGTATCCTCCGGGCATTCCGGTTCTTATTCCGGGTGAACGAATCACGCGGGAAATAGTAAACTACCTGTCCGATTTGTCTGACAAAGATATTCGTGTTGTTGGTCAAGAGGGAGACGCGCTTCGGACCATTAAGATTGTGGCCGCGCGCTAACAAAGGAGATTCCGATGCCCAAACCCAAGAAGTCTAAAAGCGTGGCCAAGAAGAAGCCCGCCATAATTAAAATATTTAAACAGGCCGGAACCCAAGCGTATGAAAAGGCATTGAACAAAATGCGCGAAGAGATCCTTCGTCTGGTGGAAGGGAATAAAAGTCCGGATATTTCTTCCCAGGATGTGGGCGACGAAGCGGATCAGGCCACGCGATCTTCTGAACGGGAACTTCTTTTTGAGCTTTCCGATAACGAACGGAACACCTTGGATTCCGTGGAAGCCGCTCTTCGGAAAATCGGGACCGGTGTGTACGGCGTGTGTGAATCCTGTCGGGGTAAAATTGCTATTCCGCGGTTAAAGGCCATTCCCCACGCGCGGCACTGCATTGCCTGTCAGGCGAAGATCGATACCCCCCGTCGCTAATCAAAGGACTGAGCGGCCCCTTCGGGTGGACGCCCGAGGAGCGTTTTGCCCGGTCCCAACGGTGCGGTTGTCGTTGACGCTGGAAAAGAATTCGCCCGGGACGGTGGTTGACCTCTTGGCGGATGACCCCACGACACGACGCGATCTGGTGGCGTGGTGTGCGGAGTTTGGCCATCGGGTCGTGGGTGTGGTGGATTTAAAACGCGGCTTTCGAGTGAGAGTACAAAAAAAACCATGAAAATTCTTTTCTCCCCCAAAACAGTGGCACGTCTTCCGGTGGTGGTTCCCGCGGTCCTTGTGGGAAAGGAATGGCGTGTGATGGCGGGTTCACTCTCGGCCTCCCTTTTGGCCCAAGCCCGGGAAGACGGTTTTACGGGCAAGAGGGGCACCGTGGTTTTGATTCGTCCCGTGGATCGTCAGCCAGCGGAACGGGTGCTGTTGGTGGGACTTGGGGAAAAGTCCGAATTGGACGGGAACGCGTTTCGGCGGGCGGCCGCGGCTGTGGTGCGATTTTCGGTTGAGGCCCATCTCCCCCGAGTTCAATTCCTTGTTCCAGATCTTTCCGCGCTGGGGAAAGAGCTGGATCCCCTTGGTTGCGTGCAATCCTTAGCGGAAGGGGCTGGGTTAGGGGCCTACGTTTTTGACGCCTGCAAATCGGAACGGGCCAAACGGGCGGGAATTCTTGAAATGATTTTGGTGTCGGACCGTTTGGCCGTGAAGAACGGTAACGAATCTCTTGCTCGGGGAGTGTTGTTTGCCGAGGCCACCAACTTTACGCGGGATTTAATCAACCGACCCCCGAGTGACAAACGGCCGGAGCAACTGGCCGTGGTGGCCCGGTCCTTGGCGGGGCGGGGGGTGACGGTTCGGGTTTATGGTAAAGCCGAACTGAAACGGATGGGGGCCCACGCGCTGTTGGGTGTCAACCGGGGGAGCGCTCACCCGCCGGTTCTGGTTCATTTCCGGTATCGGCCTTCCGTAAAAACCCGGGGGTCTGTGGCTTTTGTGGGGAAGGGAGTGACCTTTGACTCTGGAGGGCTTTCCCTTAAACCCGCCGACGGTATGATGACCATGAAATACGACATGGCCGGTGCCGCCACGGTTTTTTCTATGTTTAAAGTTCTTCCCCGTTTGAAACCTTCGGTTGAAGTTCACGGCGTGGCGGTGTTGACGGAGAATATGCCGGGGCCCGACGCGTACAAGCCCGGTGATGTGGTGAAAGCCATGAACGGAAAAACCATTGAAGTGTTGAACACGGACGCGGAAGGGCGGGTGATTTTAGCGGACGCCCTCTCCTTTACGGCAAAACTTCCGGTGGACGCGATCATTGATGTGGCGACCCTCACTGGAGCCGCTGGTGTGGCTTTGGGAAAAACCTACGCGGCGCTCATGACGGACCATCCTGACCTGGAAAAAGAATTGCGGTCCGCGGGCGATCGGGCGGGCGAAAAGATGTGGCCGTTGCCCTTGGAAAAGGGCTACCTGGAGCATATTCAAAGTAAAGTCGCCGACTGGAAAAATATTGGAAATCCGGGTGAGGCGGGGACAATCGTGGGGGGGCTTTTTCTTCAACAATTTGCGGGCAAGGGCCCTTGGGCCCATGTGGACATGGCTTCCGTGGGCTGGAACGGCAACGGGACACCCCTTTCCCCACCCGGGGCGACAGGGGCTTTGGTTCGAACCTTTTTGACGTTGGCTGTGGAATGGAAAGGGAGGAAAAAATGAGATTAGCCGGCCGTGTGGTGGCGGTTTTGTTGGAAAAAGATTTTCAGGATTTGGAAGTCTGGTATCCGGCGCTTCGATTAAAAGAAGAGGGAGCTCGGGTGGTTTTTGTGGCCCCTGAAAAGAAAGAATATCGCGGGAAGTTTGGGTATCCCGCTGTGGCGGACAAGGCGATCTCGGAAGTGAAAAGTAAGGATTTTGATGGGGTGGTTGTGCCGGGAGGTTGGGCGCCCGATTTTCTTCGGCGGCATGAACCCATTCTTCAGTTCGTGCGTGACCTGGACGGCCGGGGGTGCCCTGTGGCCGCCATTTGTCACGCGGGATGGGTGTTGGCTTCCGCGGGGATTTTGAAAGAGAGGACCGCCACTTCTTTTTTTGCCATTAAAGACGATGTGCGGAACGCCGGGGCCCAATGGGTGGACCAGGAATTTGCTGTGGATGGGAATCTCCTCACGTCGCGAACCCCAGACGATTTGCCGGCCTTTTGCCGGGAACTGATTTCTCTTCTGGAACGGGTCAAACCCGTGGGGAAATGAGTATGGGTCGCTGGGTCAGGGTGGGGGAAACCAAAGACGTTCCTGTGGGGGAAGGGCGAGGTTACCTCGTGGAAGGCCAGGACGTGGGGGTCTTTAACGTGAACGGATCTTTTTTTGCCATGGACAACATCTGTCCCCATCGGGGGGCGCCCTTGGCGGATGGTCGGGTGGAAGGGGGCTCTATCGTCTGTCCGTGGCACGGGTGGGCTTTTGACGTGAAGAACGCTTGTTTGGCCATGGACCCCAACACGAAACAAAAAAAATACCCCGTCGAAGTTCGTGGCGAAGTTTTATTTGTCGATCTGGAGTCGGCGGCATGAAACGATTGGTGAGTGTGGCCCACAGTCCGGACCCGGACGATGCTTTCATGTTTTTTGGGATGGTGAAGGGGGGGATTCTTCCTGAGGGATGGCGGGTGCGCCATGTGTTGAAAGATATTCAATCCCTGAACCGCGACGCCCGGAAGGGGTTGCACCAGGTGACCGCGGTTTCCACTGGGGCGTACCCTTCAATTGCCGACAAGTATTATATCCTCTCTGTGGGGGCGTCTGTGGGGCGCGGGTACGGGCCGGTGTTGGTCTGTCGGGCGGATCGGAAACGTGACCTGGCGGCCAAGGATTGGTCCGCCCTTCGTATCGCCACGCCGGGGCCGGAAACAACGGCTCTCTTGTTGTTGCGGTTGGCTCATCCAGGGTTCATGGCTGTGGACACTCGGTTTGATAAAATCCCCGACGCGGTTCGGAAAGGGAAGGTGGACGCGGGGTTGGTGATTCATGAGAGCCAAATCACTTTTGCGAAACAGGGGTTGGTGAAGGTTATGGATCTTGGCCGCTGGTGGCACGATCAAACGGGGTTGCCGATCCCGCTGGGGTTGGATGTGGTTCGCAAAGACATGGGGTTGCCGGAAGCCCGACGGATGGCCACTCTTCTGAAAAAAAGCATCGAATTTGCCTATCAGAATAAAAAAGAGGCGGTGGCCTACGCGTTACGGTATGGGCGAGGGGTCAACGCTACGGTCGGGGAGCGGTTTGTTAAAATGTATGTGAACCAGGATACTCTGGACATGGGACCGGAGGGCGAACGAGCTCTTCGGACTCTTTTTCGGTTGGCCTGGGCCCGGCGTTTGATTCCCAAGAACCCTACCTTTAAAATCATTCATCCCGAACGACCCTGATTCGACTATTCCTCCTTGACATCCTCCCTTTGGGGGGATATAAATTTGAGGAGAAAGGGAGATCCATGTGATTGTCTTTTGGGGTCGTTTCAAACATATTTTTTCCAGCCTCCGGGCGAGGTTGGCCTTGGTGGTGGCGGTGTCGTTTGTGCCCGCTGTCTTGGCTATTTTGCACGACCATATCGGTCGAGAACAGCAGGAATTGTTGGAAGCCTCACGGCAGGCGGAAGTTTCGGTGCGGGTCGCCGCGGAGACCTATGAGGGCCGATTTGAAAGTGCCCGACAGGTATTGATCGCCCTTTCCCAGGTGGAGAAAATCCAATCGGGGGACAGGAAATCTTGTGAAAGAACCTTGGCGAAATATCTCACCAATTATCCCCATTTGGACAATTTGGGAGTGGCCAAGGCGGACGGGTCTCTTTGGGCAAGTGCCCTTCCGTTCACCGGGCCCACGCATGTGGGAGATCGGGCCTACTTTCAGCGTGTGATGGAGAGCGGCCGTTTTTCGGTGGGGGACTATCAGTCCGGTCGGTTCACGAAAGATCCTACCATTGTTTGCGCTCAACCCATTGTCAATTCCGAAGGAAAAATCGATCGTGTTGTGTTTGTCGCGTTTGACTTGCAATTTCTCTCCCCCTTGATTGATGACCGTGTTTACCACATGGGGGCGAGACTGGCTCTGGTGGACCGAAATGGGACCGTGTTGGGATCTTCTCAAAGTTCTGATTTAGGGCAAACGCACCCTTTTTCTGGTGGCGATTCGCTTCCGGGGTCGGTCGCCAGTTTTCGGTCCGGGGATCGTCTTTGTTCAATCGCGCCCGTCCGGACGCGGCCCCTTTCGGGGTTGCGGGTGATTATGGATATTCATCTCGATGATCTTTTTCGTATGGCGCGATGGCGTTTGTATAAAAATTTGGGGTGGTTGGCTTTTTCTCTTTTAATTGCGGCGGCGTTGTGCGGACGGGTGGGAGGGTATTTTATTACACGGCACGTGCACAGTCTTTTGGCGACCACAGGGCAGTTGCGTGCGGGAAACCTTTCCGCGCGCACCGGGATTGGGGTTCAGTCTGGTGAACTGGCCGATTTGGCCAGGGCCATCGATACCATGGCCGAAGGTCTGGAACGACGCAACAAAGAGCTGGAAGAGGCGCGCCAAAATCTTGAAAATAAAGTGGAACTTCGGACACGGGAGTTGGAAGAAGCCAACCGGCAGCTGGAGTCCTTTGGGTTTTCCATCTCCCATGACCTGCGAGCCCCGCTCCGGGCGATCGATGGGTTTTCGCAGATCCTCCTCAATGAACACGCGTCTTCCCTTCTTCCGGAAGGACGGCGGATTTTGGGGTTGGTGGTTAAAAATTCAAAACACATGGCCCAACTCATTGATGATCTTTTGGCTTTTTCCAGGTTGGGCCGTCAAGAAGTAGTGGGGATCGAATTGAATATGGGGGAAATGGCCCGGGAAGTTTACCAGGATTTAACCACGCCGCCCCTTCCCCGAAGCATTGATGTGACCATTCGTCCTATGCCCAACGCGAGGGGGGACAACGCGATGGTTCGCCAGGTTTGGACCAACTTGATTGAAAACGCGCTCAAATATACTTCACGCCTTCCCCACGCGGTGATTGAAATCGGTGTCGAAATGATTAACGGTGAAACGGCCTATTTCGTGAAAGACAATGGGGTTGGGTTTGACCCTCATTTTGCCGGAAAGCTTTTCCAAGTGTTTCAACGGTTACACGGGAGTTCTCAATTCGCGGGGACGGGGGTGGGTTTGGCCATCGTTCATCGAATTGTTCTTAAGCATGGCGGGCGCGTGTGGGCTGAAAGTCGGCCCCAGGAAGGCGCGACATTTTATTTTTCTCTTCGGACACCTCCCCTATGAAACACGAAAAGTTTCGCATTTTGATTGTGGAAGATCGTCCCGAGGATCGGGAACTTATTGAACACGAGCTCACTCAAGCGAAGGTTCTCTTTGAGTCGTGTTGGGCCGACAACCGAGAGAGCTTTTTAAAGGAAGTGAAGGACTTCGCGCCGGACATCGTCCTGTGCGATTTCGCCCTTCCTCAGTTTGATGCCATGGAAGCCATGGGGATTCTGCGACGCTACAGGCCGGACGTGCCCTTTGTGTTGGTGACGGGGGCTCAATCGGAAGAGATCGCGGTGGAGTGCATGAAACGGGGGGCCGACGACTTTATTTTAAAATCAACACTTCGTCGGTTGCCGTCCGCTGTGTTGAACGCGGTGAAAGGGCGTGACATTCGCCGTGCCAAGGAAATGGCCGAAAAAAATCTTCGTGCCCAGGAAGCCCAGGTTCGGTTGATCGCTGAACACACGTTGGATCTTATTTATCTTTTGGATCAAAAAGGCCAGTTTATCTACGCGAACCCTTCGTTTAAACGCTCCTTGGGACTCGATCCTGAAGAGCTCTTGGGGAAGAAGGCTTTTTCGTTGGTTCATCCGGATGATCGGACGGTGGCGCGGGAAGCGTTTCATGTGGCGTTGGAATCCCAAACCGATCGGACAGTTCAATTTCGCTACAAAATCAAAGAAGGGGCTTGGCGGTTGTTTGAGTCCGTCATCAATTGGGCGATCGATGAAAAAGGAGTCCCGGTTAAGGCGGTCGTTGTGGCGCGAGACATTGAAGAACGGAAACGATTGGAAGATCAAGTCCGCCAAGCGCAAAAAATGGAAGCGGTGGGGCGGTTGGCCGGTGGCGTGGCCCACGATTTTAATAATTTATTGACCGCCATTAACGGGTACAGTGACCTTCTGCTGCGGTCATTGGATCGGATGGATCCCCGTCGATCCGATGTGGAGGAAATTAAAGAGACCGCCGGGCGGGCCGCGACGTTAACCCAGCAACTGTTGGCCTTCAGTCGGCGGCAAATCACCCAACCCACGGTCTTGGATATGAATCAAGTGGTGACGAACTTGGAAAAAATGTTGCGGCGCCTGATCGGTGAAGATATTCAACTTAAAACGGTTCGGGAAAAAGAATTGTATCGCGTTCGAGTGGATATGGGTCAGTTGGAGCAAGTGTTATTAAACTTGAGCGTCAACGCGCGGGACGCCATGCCGAAAGGCGGGACCTTAACCATAGAAACATCCAATCGGGATATGGTGGACGGAGAGGAAGTCCCCAGGGGGGCCTACTCCATACTTATTGTGACCGATTCCGGGACCGGAATGGATCCCGCCACAATGGCCCACCTGTATGAGCCTTTTTTTACCACCAAAGAAAAGGGACGAGGAACGGGCTTGGGCTTGTCCACCGTTTACGGGATTGTCCATCAATCGGGGGGCCATATCCGGGTCACCACGAATGTGGGGGAGGGGACGTCGTTTCGCCTTTATTTCCCAAGGGTAGAAGAGGTCCTTTCCGTTCAGGAAAAAAGCACGGAGACCGATGAGTTCTTTAAGGGAAACGAAACGGTTTTGTTGGTGGAAGATGATCGATCGGTCCGCACCCTTGCGGCGCGGGTATTGGCGGCGAGTGGCTATCAGGTTCTCGAGGCCGCGAGTGGGGAAGAGGCGTTACGAATGGTTCGGGATAATTCCTTGGCGGTGGATATCCTCGTTACGGATGTGGTGATGAACGGGATGACGGGGACGGAATTGGCGCGCCAATTTGTGGCGGCTTTTCCCTTGACAAAGGTTCTCTATCTATCGGGTTATATGGAGTCAGACACCCGGAACAGTATCCTGCGGGAGGTTCAGTCTTCCTTCCTTGGTAAACCTTTCCGGCCACGAGATTTGGTACAAAAAGTTAGGCAAACGATCGATGGGTCCACAGATCAACCGGTCCAAGAGGGAGGGAGCTCATCGTGAAAGTATTGGTCGTTGACGATGAAAAAAGTATGCGGGACTTGGCTGTCCGAACCCTTAAAGAGGCCGGATACACCGTTGAAACGGCGTCAAGTGGTGACGCCGCCCTTGCTCTTTTGCCTGGAGATTTTGAAATCATTTTGACCGATTTGGATATGCCGGGAAAAACGAATGGAGTGGATTTGACGCGGGTGGCCCGGTCCAAATCCAATTGCGACGTCATTATTATGACCGGGTTTCCGGATTTGTCTACCGCTATTGAAGCGGTTCGGGAAGGGGCCTACGATTACTTGGTGAAGCCCTTTTCCCCGGACACGCTGCGCATGTCGTTGGACCGTTGTTCCGCTAAGCGCGGTTTGTCGAAAGAACTGGAAAGCGAAAAAGCATTAAGGGCCGAATTAAAGAAGGCCTATACAGAGCTTTCCTCCATGCAAAAAGTTCGAGATCTGTTCGGTCAATTCACCACTCCCGATGTGGCGAACTTTGTGATGGATCACCCCGACGATTTTTGGAAGAGGGGGGCACGTCGAGAGGTGACAATCCTTTTTGCCGATGTTCGGCGGTTTACTCCCTTTGCCTCGCGAGTCTCACCGGAAGAGGCCGTTCTTGCGCTGAATAATATTTTTGAAGTCCTCGTTTCCGCGGTGCGGGCGGAGGGGGGGGAAGTTAATAAGTTTATGGGCGATGGGTTGATGGCTATTTTTGGCGCTCCGCGGGACATGCCCAATCACGCCGCCGCCGCCGCGTGTGCCGCTCTCAAAGCGCGGACAATGTTTCAATTCTTGGCTCCCGCTGGAGTTGGGGAAAACGGTTTGGCGGTCGGTTTTGCCTTGAATACAGGCGAGGTGATTGCGGGGTGTATGGGAACGAAGCTTCGCACGGAATACAGTGTGATTGGGTCCCCGGTAAACTTGGCCGCACGGATTGAGAAGGTCTGCGGGCCCCATGAGATCTTAATGGGGCCCACCACGGCGGATCGCGTGCGATCTCTTTTTCGGCTGGAAGAAAAAGGTCCTGTGGATTTGGCTGGTTTTCCCGAGCCGGTTCCCTTGTGGAGTCTTCTTTCCCCGAAACCTTCCGTTCTCCCTTGAGCGTTTCCGTTCTCTTTCAGGACAACCGGGTGTTGGCTGTCCATAAGCCGGAGGGGCAGTTGGTTATTCCTGGTCGGGCACCGGATACAATACCGTGTTTAAAAGACGAATGTCTGGGATTTTTTGGGCGGCCGGTCTTTGTTGTCCATCGGATTGATCGGGAAACCAGTGGGATAGTCCTTTTCGCTTTAGACCCGGACGCGCACCGTTTTTTATGCAGAGCCTTTGAGCGTCGAGAGGTGCGGAAGGAATACCGGGCGGTTGTTCAAGGGGAGCCGAATCCTACGGAGGGGGTTCTTTCCAACCCTCTTCGCGAGTTTGGTTCGGGTCGCGTGGCCCCGGATCCACGGGGGAAACCCAGTCGAACGGAATACCAAACCTTGGCCCGCTGGAGCGGGGGATCTCTTTTGGCCGTGCGCCCCGTCACAGGGCGTCGACACCAAATTCGGACCCATTTGGCTGGACACGGTCATCCGGTTTTGGGGGACCCCCTCTACGGACCTGCCCCTCGACCCATCGGAGGGGTTGCCCGGTTAATGTTGCACGCGTCGGTTCTTCAATTTCCCCATCCGGAAGGGGGAACGCGCACGATTTCTTGTGGCCCCCCCAACTCCTTTATTGCGATTTTCGACATTGTTTCAAAACCTAAAATTGTGTATCTTGGCAGGACAGGAGGAACTACTCAATGATTCGATCGAAAGTCCTCGGAATTATTATGGCTGGCGGGAAGGGCGAGCGGTTAATGCCCTTGACGAATGAACGGGGGAAGCCCGCTGTTCCCTTTGGCGGCAAATACCGCATTGTGGATTTCGTGTTAAGTAATTTCGCCAATTCCGAAATATTTTCGGTGTACGTCCTTGTTCAATATTTATCGCAATCTCTGATCGATTATATGAGAATGAGTTGGTCCAACCGAGGGTTGGTTCCGGGGCACTTTATTACGGTGGTCCCGCCTCAAATGCGTATGGGGGAGTTGTGGTATCGCGGTACCGCCGACGCGGTGTCGCAAAACCTAAACCTCATTCGGGATTTCGATCCGGATTATGTGGCTGTCTTTGGCGCCGATCACATCTATCGAATGGACGTGGGGCAAATGTTGGCTTTTCATGTGGAGAAGCAGGCCCATGTCACGATTTCGGCCCTTCCCGTCCCCTTGGCCGATGCAAAAGGATTTGGAATTCTCTCTGTTTCCAAGACCGGGCGGATCACGGACTTTGATGAAAAACCTAAAAATCCCAAACCGATGCCTGGCGATCCCGATTTTGCCTATTCGTCCATGGGGAATTATATTTTCAATCGGGATGTGTTGGAAGAAGCGTTAACCGCGGATCTTGCCAAAGATTCGGGCCATGATTTCGGAAAAAACATTATTCCAGGGTTGCTGGAAAAATGCCGGGTGTATGCCTACAATTTTAAAACGGCGCCCTTGCCAGGTCAAAAAGAATATGAAGAACCGGGGTATTGGCGAGACGTCGGGACCTTAGAGTCTTTTTGGTCCGCCCACATGGACCTCTTGGGGGAAAAACCTCGACTGGATTTGAGTAACGACAGTTGGCCCGTCATGGCGGGCCGTTACAATGGGCCCCCGGCCCGTGTTCTGGGACGACAGGTGGAGGATTCCATATTAAGTGAAGGCGTGGTGATTAACGACGCTTTTGTTCGTCACTCTGTCATTGGAAGGGGTGTGGTGATTGAGCCCGGGGCTGTCGTTGAAGACAGTATTTTGATGGACCATTGTGTCGTTGGGAAAAACAGCCGATTTAGCCGCGTGGTGGCCGATCGTTTTAATGTGTTCCCCGAGAATACGATCATCGGCCATGATCCCGTCGCTGACGAAAAAGCGGGATACCACGTGAGCAAGTCCGGCATCGTGGCCATTCGGCGTGGCCGAAGCAAGTGGGCCCATTTGAAGCGCTAAGGTTTCTTGATGGATCGTTTCCTTTGCCTTCACGGTCATTTTTACCAGCCCCCCCGAGAAAATCCTTGGCTTGAAGATATTGAAGTTCAGGATTCCGCCCATCCTTTTCACGATTGGAACCAACGCATTACCCATGAGTGTTACGGCCCGAACGCTGCCTCCCGCGTGTTAGACAACGCGGGGAGAATCGTGGAAATCGTTGATAACTATCGCGAGATCAGTTTTAATTTTGGACCCACTCTCCTTTCGTGGATGGAGAAGAAGGAGCCAGATGTCCACCGGCGGATCGTGGAAGCAGATCGCGCCAGTCGAAAGGCCCGTTCGGGTCACGGGAACGCCCTCGCCCAGGTGTATAATCACATTATTATGCCGTTGGCTTCTCCCCGGGACCGGGAAACCCAAATCCTATGGGGAATTCGTGATTTTGAACGTCGGTTCGGGCGTAAACCTGAAGGAATGTGGTTGGCGGAAACCGCCGCCGACACGGGATCCCTGGAAGCCCTTGCGGCCCAGGGCATCAAATTTACCATTCTTTCCCCTTCTCAAGCCCACGCGGTTCGGCCTCTTCGTCGATCCGGGGATCGCCCAGGGGGGGGGGACGCTCCGACGGGTGGAGGAGCATGGGAAAATGTTTCCGGGGGACGGGTAGACCCAAGCCGCCCGTATCTGTGGCGATCCTCGCGTGGTGTGGAATTGGCCCTGTTTTTTTATGACGCTCCCATTTCCAGGGCGGTGGCTTTCGAAGGGGTGTTGTCAAGCGGGGACGTTTTTGCCAAACGCTTGCTTTCTGGGTTTTCATCGGACCGGGTGGGGCCCCAATTAATGAATATCGCCACGGACGGGGAATCCTATGGGCATCATCACCGGTTTGGCGACATGGCCTTGGCCATCGCTCTCAAACGGATTCGCGAATCGGGATCCGCGAGGCTGACCAATTACGGGGAATATCTCGAGAAATTTCCTCCCGCTTGGGAAGTTCAGATTCAAGAAAATTCTTCATGGAGTTGCGCCCATGGGGTGGAACGGTGGCGATCCAACTGTGGATGCTGTTTGGGGGGGCATGGGAACTGGAACCAAGAATGGCGGGGGCCCTTACGAAAGTCTCTGAACCGGTTGGCCGAAACTCTGGATGGTCTGTACGAAAAAAACGCGTCAATCGTTTTGCGCGATCCCTGGGCGGCCCGAAACGATTATATCGATGTGGTTTTGGATCGAAGCGAGGAAAGCGTTCGGCGCTTTTTTGAAAAACACGCTCAACAAAAACTCTCGAAGTCGGACGAAACCAAGGCCCTGTGTTTGTTGGAAATGCAACGGCAGCGACTGTTGATGTTCACCAGTTGCGCGTGGTTCTTTGATGAAGTCTCGGGGTTGGAGAGCACTTCTGTTCTGATGTCCGCGGCGCGGGCGGTTCAGATCGCTGCGTCGTTCCCAGAAGGAGAACGCGTGGAGGCGGATTTCGTTCTCGGTTTGGCGGACGCGAAAAGTAACCTTCCGGAGATGGGAAACGGCGCTGTTGTCTATCGGCGCTTCGTGAAGCCCGTTTCTGCCGATCTTTCTCGGGTGGCCGCTCATCAGGCCCTTCAGGCTGTTTGGCGAGAAGAAAAAGACAAGGGCACTGTTTATTGTTTTGACTTCGATTTCTTAGAACGGCGCATTGAACGTTCGGCGGGCACGGCTCTTTCCGTTGGACACCTTCGCGTTCGCTCTCGGCTGACATGGGAAACGGTGGACGCCGCTTACGCGGTGATTCATCTGGGGGGGCATGATTTTCAATGTGTTCTTCGCGTTTCTCCTGATCGCGCGACCGTTCGCGTGGTCCAGGATCGATTGGTCGACGTTTTTAAAACGGGCTCGGTGAGCGAAGCCTTGAGCCTGTTGTCAAAACATTTTGACCCGAAGGTCTACGATTTGCAGGACCTTTTTTTAGAAGAACGGCGAAAAATATTGGGTTCGGTTATTGAAAATATTTTAGGGCGGTTTGAAGGCACCTACCGGTTGTTGGTGGAAGAAAATAAAAAGCTCATGAATTATCTTTTGAAAGCCGCTTACCCAATGCCCCACGCTTTCCGATTGGCGTTGGAGTCGGTTTTAGGGCGGGATTTGCATCAAAGTTTAGTTCAGTTCGAAGCCGATCCGACGCAGACCGCTTCCTTGCGACGGGTTCATGAGGAGGCGAAGGCTTTCAACGTGAAATTGTGCTGGGAGGGGATTGGACAAATCGTTCAAAAGCAACTTGAAGTCCAAATGGAAGAGTTTGTTAAAACCCCTTCTCTGGAACGCGCTCAAGGGTGTCTGAAGCTTCTCGCGTTAGCCGATGAGATGGATTTGTCCCTGGCTTTATGGGCCACCGAAAACCTTTATTTCGATATTTGGCATCAATCTCTTCTGGCCTTGGTAAAGACCAACCCAACCCTGCCGGCCCATCAAGCCTATCGGACCCTCGCCGATCGTCTGCGTCTGATCGCCGCTTAACCAATTTCTCTGGTTATTGTATACTCTGGCCCACGGGACACCCCCCGACTTCTTCTCAGCCGGGGGTTTTTTTCACCCCGTCTGCTTTTGCGCCCGTAGCTCAATTGTGACCGAGCCGTGGGAGGCGAGGAAATGGTTGAAGGACGCTAGTCCGGAAACCAGATGTTCCATGGTTTTGCGCCCGTAGCTCAATTGGATAGAGCATCTGCCTTCGGAGCAGAGGGTTGGGAGTTCAAGTCTCTCCGGGCGCGAATTTAGAAATGCAAAGGAGCCCATCGAGACCTGGCCCCGCTCAAGCGGGGCGTGCCAGCGAGTGCCAAAGGGCACTCGGCACTCTCCGGGCGCGTTTTTTTGACCATCCTATCTGGGCCATTAGCTCAACAGTAGAGCAAGCGCCTCTTAAGCGCGAGGCTGAGGGTGCAAGTCCCCCATGGCCCAAACAGGATGGTTAAGAAAAAGAAAAGAGGGGACTTGCAGCCGACCCGAACGCTGCCCTTGGGCAGAAGAAGTGAGGGCGGCCGGCCCCCGGAGGAGCCGCCGATAGGCGGCGGGGGAGCGGGGAAGTCCCCCATGGCCCAAACAGGATGGTTGAAAAGAAAGATTGAAGGCGACCCTTCTCGCGAGGGTGGCGGAATTGGCAGACGCGTACGGCTTAGGACCGTATGCCGAAAGGCTTGAGGGTTCAACTCCCTTCCCTCGCACTTATTTTTTTATTTGAATGAAAATGGAAGTTGATGTTTACGTCACGATGCCAGGGGAACTCTTTATGTTCGGTTGGAAAAAAAAGGAAAAACCAACAGATTCAGCAACACAGGTTGCGGTCGATGAAAAAAAGGCCGTAACGGAATTACCTCGTTCCGATGTGTCGGAACCTGAACTGGTCAACGGGGTGTTGAAGGTTAAAGTGAAAGAGCGGGCGGGTTGTTCCATCGTCATGGACGTGGGGGTTCCTCGGGAACGGGTGGCCCAGGAGATAGAGAACGCCTATCGGCGTGTTCAGGCAAAAGCGAAATTTCCCGGGTTTCGGCCAGGGAAGGCCCCCATGGAATTGGTCAAGAAAAACTTTGAAGGCAGCGCCTGGGAAGACGCGGTGGACCATCTGCTCCGGGAAACCATTTACGAGGCTCTCATGCAGGAAAAAATTTTGGGGGTGGGGGCTCCTGTTGTTGACAAGCTGAAAGGTGGACCAGGGGAATCCCTGAATTTCGAATTAAAAATAGAGTGTATGCCGGAACTGAAAGTGAACAATTACAAGAACATTTCGTTGACTAAAAAAGTTCACCCCGTGACGGACGCGGATGTGGAAAAACGTCTTAAGGAACTTCAGGATTCACACGCCAAGCTTATTCTTTCAAAAGACACGGTGGTGGAAAAGAAACATTTCGTCGTGGTGGATTACGAAAGTTTCTTGGAGGGGAAACCTGTGCAAAACGGAGCGGCGACCAATCAGTTGATTGAGATGGGAGCCACCCAAAATGTGGAAGGTTTTACGGAAGGGTTGTTGGGAGCGAAGGACGGGGACGTGAAAGAAATCCCTGTTCGGTTTCCGGAAGAGCATCCCCAGAAAACGTTGGCGGGCAAAACAGTGACGTTCAAAGCGACCGTGACCGCGTTAAAAGAAAAAGAGGTCCCAGCGATCGATGACGAGTTGGCGAAGGACGCGGGAGCGAAAGATTTGGCCGAAATCAAGGAGCGTTTTCGATCGGAATTGCAAGAGGGCCGGCGCCGCGCGGAGAGAGAAGATTTGGAAAAGCAAATTATAGAATCTGTCCTTCAGCGGCATGTGTTTGCGGTCCCGCCGACTCAAGTGGAAGAACGGGCGAAGCAATTGACGGAGCATTTGAAGAAATATCTGATGGAGAGGGGGGCCGCCGTTACGGATTGGGAGGCCAACGAAGAGAAGATGCGAGAGAAAAACCGCCCCGAAGCGGAACGCCAGGTGCGTTTGTCCTACATTCTTGGGAATATTCTTGAGACAGAGAACATCCGCGTTCCTGAGGCGGACGTGGACGCCCATATCCAGAAGATCATCGAGGGTGCCCGGCCGGACCAACGCACGGACGTGGAAACGTGGATGAAGTCCCGACGGGACAGTATTCAGTCCCAGATGCGTGAAGAACGTCTATTCGATTTCTTGATTTCAAACGCTACGGTGACCGAAACCGTGGTGGATGAAAAGCCGTCGTAAAGGAGAAACTTATGCCCGGAATGATCCCCACCATCATTGAGCGCTGGAACCAAGGCGCGGCGGTTGGCTATGACATTTATTCAAGACTGCTTCGCGATCGGATTATCTTTATTGGCGGCTACGGTGGGGCCATTGACACCGACTCCGCGAACGCGATCATTGCGCAACTTCTCTATTTGGAAGCCGAAGATCCGGAAAGGGAAATTAATTTGTACATCAACTCCCCAGGGGGGATGGTGACGGCAGGGTTGGCGGTGTATGACACGATGCAGTATATTCGCGCTCCGATTACGACGATTTGTTTGGGCATGGCCATGTCTTTTGGCGCGCTCTTGTTGGGGGCTGGAAAAAAAGGGAAACGGTATGCGCTTCCCAACTCTCGAATCATGATTCACCAACCGTTGATCTATGGGGAAGGCGTTTCTGGCCAGGTGACGGATATCGCTATTGAAGCCAAAGAATTGGAAAACACGAAAATGCGATTGACGGAAATCTTGGCGAAGCACACAGATCAACCCTTCGATAAAGTTCGAGCCGATTGTGAACGCAATTTTTATATGTCGGCGAATGACGCGAAAGAATACGGCTTGGTGGATGAGGTTTTTGTTCCTCGGAAGTAGGGTGGTGGATAATTCACAGTTAAGGTGGGCAAATGACAAACGGGACCGGGAAAGACGCGAAAGAAGTCATTCAGTGCATCTTCTGCAATAAAGGCAAAAAAGACGGGTTGCGACTGATTGGTGGGCAAGGCGTTTATATTTGCGAAGATTGTATTCGCAATTCTCATACGCTGTTGTCTCGGATTAACGAGGAAGAAGAGCGACGGGCTCAACGGACTCTTCCGAAACCTTCGGAGATTAAGAAAGTTTTGGACGATTTTGTGATTGGCCAAGAATCCGCCAAACGCACCCTTTCGGTGGCCGTCTACAATCATTACCGTCGCGTGGACGCGAGCTCATCGGAACTTTCGCCGGAAGTGGAGCTTCAAAAGTCCAATGTCATGTTTATCGGGCCGACGGGTACGGGAAAGACGTTAATGGCCCAGACGTTGGCGCGGTTGCTCCATGTGCCTTTTGCCATTGCGGACGCCACGACCCTCACCGAGGCGGGGTATGTGGGGGAAGACGTGGAAAACATTATCCTTCGCCTTTTGCAAAACGCCAACTACGATGTGAAACGGGCGCAACGGGGGATCGTCTATGTGGACGAAATTGACAAAACGTCACGGAAGGCGGGGTCCCCCTCTATTACGCGTGACGTTTCGGGTGAAGGGGTACAGCAAGCGCTCTTGAAAATTTTGGAAGGAACGATTGCGGCTGTGCCTCCGCAAGGGGGGCGAAAGCATCCCCAGCAGGAATACATTCAGGTGAATACCTCAAACATCCTGTTCATTTGTGGGGGGGCTTTCGAGGGATTGGATAAGGTGATTGAAGAGCGTTTGGGGGAAACCGGTCTTGGGTTTGGTGTGGAAGCGAAGCCCAAGAAACGGATGAATTTGGGCGATATCTTTCGGAAAGTTCAGCCGGAAGATCTGATTCAGTTTGGCTTGATCCCTGAATTCGTGGGGCGGCTCCCGATTTTGGCCACGTTGGATCACCTGGACGCCGGGGCCTTGGTGGATGTGTTAACGAAACCCAAAAATGCCCTTGTGAAACAATATGAAAAAATGTTCGCCTTGGAAGGGGTGAAACTGGAGTTTACCCCGGACAGTTTGGAGGCGATCGCTCAGAGGGCTTTGAAGCGAGGGTCGGGGGCTCGGGGGTTGCGGTCCATTTTGGAAAGCGTCCTTTTGGACACGATGTACGATCTTCCTGAAGAAACAGGACTCACGCGGGTTTTGGTGGACAAAGACGTGGTGAGCGGGCTCAAGCAACCTGTTCTCATTTACGGCAAGGCCAAAAAAACGGCGTAACGACAAGCGACGAGGAGCATTCCCATGAAAAAACAATATCTGATCACCCCGGGACCGACACCGGTTCCGCCGGAAGTTGCGCTTCAGAGCGCGTTACCTGTTTTGCATCATCGGACCCACGAATTCGGAGCCATGTTTCAGAAAGCCGTCGATGGGATGAAGCGCGTTTATAAAACGAAAGAAGATATTCTCATGATTTCAGGGTCGGGGACGGGGGCCATGGAGGCCGCCGTGGCCAACACCCTTTCGCCCAACGATACGATGATTGTGGGGGCCGTGGGGTCTTTCGGCGAGCGTTGGATCAAGATCGGGGAAGCGTTCGGCGCCAAGGTGGTTCCTGTTCGCGAGGAATGGGGCAAAGCGGTGGATCCGGAAAAGATTCGGCAAGCTCTGAAAGAGCACCCGGAGGCGAAGGGCGTTTTTGTTCAACACACGGAGACTTCGACGGGAATTGTGAACGATTTGGTTACGTTGGGGAAAATTGTTGCGGAAACCTCAGCGATCCTGGTCGTCGACGCGATCTCGGGGTTGGGGGGGGAAGAGCTTCATATGGACGATTGGAAATTGGATGTGGTGGTTGCCGGGTCCCAAAAAGGCCTGATGTTGGCGCCGGGTCTCGCTTTTGCCTCTGTCAGTTCGAAGGGGTGGGACGCGGTTAAAACGTCCAAAAACCCGAAGTTCTATTTCAATTTCCTTCAAATTCGCAAATCCTTGGCAGACAATGAAACCCCCTGGACGCCTCCGGTGTCCTTGGTGGCGGGTTTGGTGGCGGCCTTGGATATGATTCACAAAGATGGGATTGAAAACGTTTGGGCCCGCCACCGCCGGTTGGCGGCCATGGCGCGGGCCGGGATGCAAGGGTTGGGACTTTCTTTATTGGCGGATCGTCCCTGCGCCGTTCTGACCTCGGGGAAACTTCCGGCTTCCGTGGACGGAAAAAAAGTAGTGAATTGGATTCGGGATGAGCATGGCGTCTCCGTGGCTGGAGGACAGGAGAAATTGGCGGGAAAAATTGTTCGTCTGGCCCATATGGGGTATATGGATTCCTTCGATCTCATTATCGGGCTCACCGCTTTGGAATGGGGGTTGAAAAAGTTCGGAATGTCTGTCACCCCAGGGAAGGCCGTGCAGGCGGCGCAAGAAGCCGTCGCCGCGGCGTAGGAGAGAATCCATGACGATTTCCGTCTTTGTTTCGGATCCCATCAGTGAAGAAGGCCTGCTTCCTCTGCGACAGGCTCCAGGTTTTCAGGTGAACGTCAAGACGGGTCTGAAGGGACCCGACCTCTTGAAAGAAGTGGCCGACTGCGATGCTTTATTGGTTCGGTCGGAAACGAAAGTCACCGCGGACGTGATTGCCGCGGCCAAGAAACTTCGGTTCATCGGTCGTGCGGGAACCGGCGTTGACAACATTGATTTGGGGGCCGCGTCTCGGCATGGAATTGTGGTCGCCAATGTGCCGGGCGGAAACACCATTTCTGCCGCGGAACAAACCTTGGCGCTACTTTTTGCCATGGCCCGGAACACTCCCCAGGCGGATGCCTCCACCCGGGCGGGGAAATGGGAACGGGCCAAGTTTGTGGGGACTGAAATTACTGGAAAAACTTTGGGGGTCATGGGACTGGGCCGCATTGGTCGGGAAGTCGCTACCCGCGGGATTGGGTTGGGAATGCGGGTGGTGGCGTCTGATCCCCTGGGGGATGAATCGTGGTGTCGGCGAGCCGGTGTGTCTTTTGTTTCCTTGGACGAACTTTTGGTCCAGGCCGATTTTATCACCGTTCATGTGCCCTTAAATGAGAAAACGCGGGGCTTATTGAACCGCGAGACATTGGCGAAAACAAAAGTGGGGGTTCGACTGATCAACTGTGCCCGGGGCGGCATTATCGATGAGAAATCTTTAATTGAAGCCATCGAAAAGGGGCACGTGAAAGGCGCGGCGTTGGACGTGTTTGAGAAAGAACCCTTGGACCCAGCGTCTCCTTTGTTAAAGCATCCTGAAATTATTGTGACGCCCCATTTGGGCGCTTCGACCGAAGAGGCTCAGGTGAAGGTGGCGGTTGAGTTGTCTCAGACTCTGGTGGACTTTTTTAAAAACGGGTTTGCGCGTCAAGCGGTCAATTTGCCCCCGTTGGATGTGGCCGGGCAAAACCAATTGCTGGCGTTTGTGGGATTGGCGTACAAACAGGGGATGTTCCTGTCGCAAGTGGCGGAAGGGGACCCGGTGCGCTTATCGCTCCGCTACTCAGGGGAATTGGGGCGTGTGAACCCCGCTCTTTACACGGCGACCGCGGTGGCGGGGTATCTCACAGGGATGGGTGTTCCCGCGACTCCCGTGAATGCTCTTCTTTTGGCGCAACAGAGAGGACTCCAGATTGCTGAGCAGGTTCAACCGGAAGCGAAAGACTACGCTTCTCTTCTGGAAATGGAAGCCTCTACGGCCACCGGGGCCCACCAATTGGCTGGGACGGTTTACGGTCGCGGGGATTTGCGGTTTGTGCGAATTGATGAACTGGCGGTGGATGTGAACCCCCAGGGATTTCTCATGGTGATGAGCAACGAAGATCGTCCGGGAGTTGTCGGGCATACGGGAACGGTTCTTTCGGCGGGCGGGATTAATATCGCGGGACTGGATATCGCTCGCAACCGGCCGGGAGGGGTTGCCGTTTCTTTGTGGAGCGTGGACGCTTTAGTGCCTGAAGATGTTTTGGCGCAGGTAAAAAAACACGCTTCCGTTCTTTCGGTGAAAATGGTAAAAATTTAATCGACTTATGGAACAGAACGTGATGGCCATTCAATTAGACGGTCTGAGCAAAACGTACCGTCGATCTCACCTCGGGCGAGTGAAAACAAGTCGCGGGGTGGACGGGATCACGCTGTCGGTCCGGGAGGGCGAAGTGTTTGGCCTTCTGGGACTGAATGGATCGGGCAAAACCACCACCATTAAACTGTTGTTGGGCCTTTTATTTCCAACGGCAGGCCACTCCCGTGTTTTTGGCGCCGAGTCCGGGTCGCCGGAAGCCAAACGTTTGGTGGGATTCCTTCCTGAAATTCCTTACTTTTATAAATACCTGAGCGGGCGCGAAGTGTTGCGGTTCTATGGGCGGTTGTCCGGTCTCCCGGAAAATCGTTTGACCGCTCGCATTGATGAAGTGATCGCTCAGGTTCGAATGACGGGAAACGCCGGGCGGTCCATGCGGGAATATTCCAAGGGCATGTTGCAGCGCATCGCTTTGGCCCAGTCCATGATTCACGATCCGAAATTAATGGTTTTGGATGAGCCCGTGACAGGTCTTGATCCTTTGGGACTTCGGGAAATGAGGGAATTGATTCAGGGTTTAAATCAAAAGGGTAAAACTATTTTTTTTTCCTCCCACAGCATATCTGAAGTCGAGAAACTTTGTCATCGAGTGGGGATTTTGGTTGAAGGCCGTTTGGCCCGGGTGGTGGATCATGCCGAATGGGGAAGTGCTCACGGGAAATTGGAGGAAATTTTTGTGTCCACCGTTGATCCCGAATCGGTGAAGGCCCCCGTATGAGATCTCTCCTGGCGATTGCGCGCTACACGTTTATTCAACAATTCAGAAACCGTCTCTATTTGGTGGTGGTTTTGTTCGGTGTGTTGATGATGGGGGCGTCTCTCCTTTTTGGGGCATTGGCGGGGGACCAGGAATTACGGGTGATTTTGGATGTGGGTTTAGTGACGGCAGAAATCTTTGCCCTGGCCACGGCGGTCTTTGGCGCTGTGACTTTGGTGATTGAAGAGATGGAATCCAAAACAATCTATTTGATCCTGACTCGCCCGCTTCCACGCCCGTTCTATGTGGTGGGTCGGTTTTTGGGTCTTCTCCTTGCTGTCTTTGCCAGTATTGTCCTCATGGAATCGCTCCATTTTTCACTTTTGTTTTTTAAAGGGTGGAAACCGGATTTGGCGGTTTTTGCCGCGGTCCCGATGATTGGACTGAAGGTCATGGTTATGACCGGGTTAAGTCTTTTGTGTTCGCTCACGTTCACTTCCGCTCCAACGGCTTCTGTCTTTTCCATCTTGTTATGGGTTTTGGGACATTTCGGCCAGGAAATTAAGTTTTTGGCTCATAAGTCAGGCCCCACAGCGGAATTCTTTGGCCAAATCATTGGGGTCATTTTGCCGAACCTGAGCCTTCTGAACGCTCGCGACATGATTGACCTTCCTGGGTTTGGTGCGGAGGTCCTCCTGCATGGGGTCGGCTACGCGCTTCTTTACACGTTCGCTTGTCTTGCCCTGAGTTCCGCTCTTTTTTCGAAAAAGGAATTTTAACACGTGCCGATTCGTCGGCGTGTTGAGTTTTATGGTGGAATCCTAGCGGCGGTCATTTTTTTGCTGCTGGCGGGGGTCGTTTCGCGAGGGCGGGGCGTATTCTTCCCTCCTTTTGAGCGGCCTGTGATGGAATACTTTGCCGCTCAGGATATGGGAACCGTGTTGAACGGGGCCAGACGTTTGGGCGCGGATTTGGCTTTTATTCAGCTCATGCAATACTATGGGACCGCGGAGAACGCTGACCCGAATCATCCTCGGGGTCGACGAAAAAAAGCGGTGGCTCACCCTGAAGAAGAGCATGAGGGGCACGGTCATATGCATCTGGGATCCGAGAGTGCTCCCGACTTGACCAATATCCCTTCCCCCGCTTTTCCGCAAATGGCTGAATACGTCTTACGCGTGGGGTCTTTGGATCCACGGTTTCATTTCGCCTACTTGTTTGCCAGTGGAGCGCTCGCTTTCAATTTAAATCGTGGAGAGGAGGCGATGGCGGTCCTTAACGATGGGATTCGCCACGATCCCCATTTCTGGAGGTATCGACTTTATCAGGGGGCTTTTGCCTACCGGAAAGATAAAGAAGTGGACCAGGCCATCGCTAATCTTGAATTGGCCATTCAAGACCCCGAATGTCCTTCCATGATCAAAAATATTTTGGCGAACTTACACATTAAGCAGGGGAACTCCCAGAGGGCCTTTGTTCTTTATCTGGATTTATTAAATTCTCGGGACAAAGAATATTCGGCTCGAGCGGAACAGCAACTACGGCGATTCGGGGTGATTCGGGATTAAAAATACAGGGCCTGTCCTTTCGTTGGGCCGTACTTTTTGTCCCGATTTTGGGGCAAGGGGTTTTGAAGAAATAATCCCTCGTTTTGAATTGGATGTGGACGTATCTTGCTGTGGTCTTCTTGCCTTCATTATTGGCCTAACCTCGTCGCGGTTTGGAGATACCCTTTGATTCCCTCAAGTTACCACTCTTTCAGCGTCTGGATTTCCGCCTGTTTTATACTTCTTGGATTTATTCTTGAGGTTCATCCCTTTTTTAAATCGGCCAGGGCCCAACCGGCCGTGTGGGGGGCTCGCTGGTGTTTGTGGGTGGGAACGGCGGGTCTTTTGGGGGCGGTGGTGTTGGGCTTTATTCAGCCGCCAAAATCGGTCATTATTCAAAATTTCTCAGGCCCGGAAGTCGAACATCGGTTTTTAGGGATTTGGTCCGCAGGCGTTTTCCTGGCTCTTTCTGTTTGGCGGTTTTTAGCGGGTCGTCGGCCCAGCCCCCTGTTGGTTCTGGTGTGGTTGGCGGCCCTGTGGGTGCTGGGGACTCAAATCGTTTCGGGGTTTCGGCTGGGCAAAGATTTTCTTTTTTAAGAGAGGAGAAATCTATGGGCGACGCGAAAAAGCGGCTCTTGATTGTTGAAGACGATCCGAACCTTATGGATCTTATGGTTGATTTTTGTGATGAAATTTCGGTTGTCCCCATCCCGGCGGTGGACGGGGCCTCCGCCCTCACCCAAGCGGTAAGCGAAATGCCTGACGCTGTCACGGTGGATTATCGCCTTCCGGATATGTCGGGTTTGGATGTGATCTCTCGTTTGAAAGCCGATCCTCGCGTGGCCAAGATTCCTCTTATCCTCCTTTCCGCGGACGCCAAGATTCATGAAACGGAAGCCAAGGCCCTTGGCGCTTTTGGGGTCCTGCTGAAGCCCGTGACGCCGGAATCGGTTCGCTCCATGCTGGTGGCCTGTTTGGGGGAGTGGTGAAGCACACAACCCCGGGAACAAAGCCTTTGTGGGAAAACAGTTTGTTCCTTCGCGCGTGTCGCCGTGAAAAAACAGAACGGCCCCCGGTCTGGTTGATGCGTCAAGCGGGACGTTATCAACCCAGTTACCGGAAACTTCGATCTCACGTCTCGATGTTGGAATTGTGCAAGAGCCCGGACCTTGCGGCGCAAGTCACTGTGAACGCTGTTCAGGAAATTGGCGCGGACGCGGCCATTTTATTTTCCGATCTCCTTTTGCCCGTGGAACCCATGGGACTTGCCTTGTCGTTTCAAAAGGGGGAAGGCCCTGTGATTGTTCCTCCCGTTCGGAGCGCGGAGGATGTGGCACGGCTTCGGCCGGTGGAGGTTCGGGCCTCTTTGGGGTATGTGTTTGAAGCCGTCCGGCGAACGCGGTGCGCGCTTTCCCCGGAGATTCCCTTGTTGGGGTTTGCGGGGGCCCCCTTTACGTTGGCCGCTTACATGATTGAGGGGGGGGGATCCAAGGATTTTGCTTTGGTGAAAAGGTTCATGCGGGAAGAGTCGAAGGCTTGGCATTCCCTCTTGGCAAAGATTTCTCGTGTGGTGGGTGATTTGTTGAATGAGCAAATTGTGGCTGGTGTTCAGGCGGTTCAACTTTTTGACAGTTGGGTGGGACTCCTTTCTCCGGCGGATTATAAAACCTATGTTCAACCCCACACCCGGGCCGTGTTTCAACAACTTCCCAAGAATGTGCCCACGCTTCACTTTGGAACCCAAACGACCACCCTTCTGGGCTTAATGCGAGAAGCGGGGGGCACCGTGATGGGGGTGGATTGGCGTGTGCCCCTGGTGGAGACCTGGAATACGTTGGGGTCTGTTGGCCTTATGGGTAATTTGGATCCGACCGTTCTGTTGGGTTCAGAGTCCATACTTCGGAAAGAAGTTCACTCTCTTTTGAAGCAAGTGGGGTCTCGGCCGGGATTCGTTTTTAACTTGGGGCATGGGGTGTTGCCCACGACTCCTTACGAAAACGTTTTGGCTTTGGTTCGGTGCGTGAAGGAGTTTCGAGCCAAGTGAAACGGGCGGTTTTGTTAATTGGGTTTGGCGGGCCCGATCGTGCAGAAGATATTCGGCCTTTTTTGGCCAATGTCTTGAAGGGCAGGCCCGTGTCTCCCGAACGGGTGGAAGAAGTGGTGCGCCAATATGAAAAATTAGGCGGGAGATCTCCGTACAATTCCCTGGCGGAAATACTGGCCCAGGCGCTGGAAAAGAAATTGGCTGGGAATCAAATCCTCGTCACGCTTGGGATGCGGAATTGGGCCCCTTCCCTGTCGGATGTCTTGGGTCGGTTGAAGGCGGACGGGGTGACCGACCTCGTGGGTGTTGTGTTGGCGGCCTACCGGTCTATCCCCAGTTGGAATTATTACCTTCGATCAACCGCGGACGCTTTTCACGCGGTGGGGGGGCGGTTTCGGTTAAGGTATGTTTCCCCTTGGCACTCGGACCCTTTGTTTGAAAAGGCCGTCGTTGCTCGTGTGCAAGAAGTTTTGGAGACGTTGCCGGTGGAACGACGGTCAACGTCTCGGTGGTATTTTACCGCGCACAGTATCCCCATCCCCTGGGACGAGTCCTCGGGCTATTCCGGGCAGATTCGTGCTCTTTGCCAACGCGTGGCCAACGGGTTTCAGCAGAAGGATTGGTCGTTGGTTTATCAAAGCCGAAGCGGTCGCCCGGAGACTCCGTGGTTGGAGCCCGATGTGTCGAACGTTTTGGAGAGAGACCCCACCCTCAAAGGGCGGGATGTGGTGTTGATCCCGATCGGGTTTTTGATGGACCATGTGGAAGTGCTCTTCGATCTCGATATTAAGGCGCGGGAAGCCGCGGAACGCGTGGGCGCTGTTTACCATCGCGCTAAAACGGTGGGACTTCATGGGGACTTTTTGGACATGCTAAAAAACAAAGTGCTTGAACTTTTTCCGACAACTCCCCCGACCGTTTCGGGCCCCTACCCGAAGGCGTCACGGCGGGTGGTTGTGGTGGGGGGAGGTCTTTCTGGTCTTTCGGCGGCCCATCGGGTTTGGGAGTGTGCCCAGGGATCAGGAGCGGATGTCGATGTGAAAATTTTGGACGCGGGCTCTCGCCCGGGTGGGGTGGTGGAAACCGTTCGGCGGGACGGGTTTCTTTGGGAAGGAGGGCCGGACAGTTTTATCACTGAAAAACCGGCCGCTATTGCTTTAGCCCGACGGTTGGGTTTTGATCATCAGATTCGCGGGACCAATCGTCTTTTTCAGCAGAGTTTTGTGGCACGTGACGGAAACCTTTTGCCCACACCGGAAGGGTTTTATCTCTTGGCACCCACCAAATTTTGGCCCCTTTTTCGCACACGGATTCTTTCGTGGCCGGGAAAGGTTCGGGCGGCTATGGAATTGATTGTTCCCCCACGCCGTTCTGGAGGGGATGAAAGTTTGGCTTCTTTTGTTCGCCGTCGGTTTGGACAGGAGATATTGGATCGTTTGGCTCAGCCCATGGTGGCGGGTATTTATTCCGCTGATCCGGAGACCTTAAGTCTTCAGGCGACGTTCCCGCGGTTTCTTGAAATGGAGGCGAAAGGCGGGGTGATTCGGTCTCTTTTGCGGGCCCGCCAGGCGGCGAAGCGAAAGGGCGTTCGTCCTCTTCAGGGAACCAGCGGGCCCCGGTACGGGCTCTTTGCGGCTTTTGAAAAGGGTGTCGGTTCTTTCTTAGAGGCCATTCTTCAAAAACTTCCAGCGGGAACTTACGTTGGAAACTCACGGGTCACCCACTTGGAACGGTCGGGATCCGGGTGGTTGTTGAAATGCAACGGAGGGGATACTTTTGAGGCCGATGGGGTCCTCTTGGCGGTTCCTTCCCCGGTGGCGGCAGGGCTTATGGGAAAGTTGGATGGTCGGGTGGCTTCTCTTTTGAGCCAGACCCCTTATGGAGATGTGGCCACGGTGAATGTGGCTGTGCGGCGGGACCGATTGGTTCACCCTTTGGATGGTTTTGGATTTGTGGTCCCCCAGGTGGAAAACCGGTCCGTGACGGGCTGTACCTTTAGTTCTGTTAAATTTCCAGGCCGCGCTCCGGAAGGGTTCGCGCTGCTTCGCGCTTTTGTGGCAGGGGATGTTTTAAAGGGATCCGACGATTCATTGCGGGCCGCCGTGTTAAAGGATTTACAAGACCTCTTAGGTCTCCACGGGAACCCGGAATGGATGGAAATTCGCCGCTACCCTGCCGCCATGCCCCACTACACTTTGGGCCATGTGGATCGCGTCCGAGAGCTGTTTGGACGTCTTTCTTCGATCGATGGACTGGCGTTGGCGGGGAACGGGTACATGGGAATTGGATTGCCGGATTGCGTGGCTTCGGGCGAAGCGGCCGCGGACCGTATTTTTCGCTCTCTTCAAATTATAGAATCAACTCATGAGGCCAAACACCCGTGACTGACTTTAACTACAAATCATTTTTACAGACTCCCTCTCGGCCACACTGGGATCGGGTGGGCTTACAACGGAGGACGGGCGTGTGTGTGCCCCTCTTTTCGCTCCATTCCAAGGACAGCGTTGGGATGGGTGAAATCCCAGATCTGAAACTCCTCGTGGATTGGTGCAAAACGACGGGTCTTTCCATCATTCAGCTTCTTCCGCTGAATGATGTGGGGTATGATTTCGCCCCCTACAGTGCCCAGAGTTCTTTTGCGATGGATCCCATGTATCTTTCTTTACGTCGATTGCTGGGCGTGGAAACGGACCTCTTCGAAGAAGAGATTCAAGCCATGGCTGGTCGATTCCCGATTGGCGGGCGGGTCAACTATGGCATTAAGGGGGAGAAGATGGCTCTCCTCTGGAAGATGTTTGAAAAACGCAATCGGCCGGAAGATTCTCGGTTTCAGCTCTATCGACGGCGGACCGCTTTTTGGCTTCGGGACGACGCCCTCTACAAGATCCTCAAACAACGGTATAAGGGCGTGGCGTGGGAAGAATGGCCGGAGGAATTTCGAGGGCGGAATCCCCAGGCGCTCGACAACTTGGTTCGCGAAGAGAAGGAGTCGGTGCGGTTTCATGAGTGGGTACAATGGCAACTTTACGAACAGTTTTTAGACGTTAAGTCCCACGCCAAGAAACACGGGGTTTTTCTGATGGGGGATATGCCCTTTTTGGTGGCCCGGGATTCTGCCGACGTTTGGTCGCACACCAATTATTTCAAGCTGGATTTGTTGTCGGGGGCCCCTCCGGACCTGTATTTTGCGGGAGGACAGCGCTGGGGAATGCCCGCTTACAATTGGCCCGCCATGGCCGATGGCGATTACGATTACTTAGAGCGAAAACTTCGTTACGCGGAAAACTTTTACGACATGTTTCGAATTGATCACGTCATCGGCGTGTTTCGTCTCTACACGATTCCCATTTCAAGTCCGGCGGAGCGGGAAGGGTTGGATGGATGTTTTGATCCGAAGGATGAGGGGGAATGGGAAGAGCACGGGCGGCGGTTGTTGGAGGTGATGCTCAAAAGCACGCGCATGCTTCCTTGTGGGGAAGATCTGGGTATGGTTCCTCCCTGTTCCTTTAAGGTTCTCCGTGAGTTGGCGATCCCAGGGATTGATGTTCAACGCTGGGCGCGGGATTGGGGGAAAACCTATGAGTTTAAATCCCCGGACGCTTACCGTGTCAACTCCATTTCGGTTTGTGCCACTCACGACATGTGCGTTTTGTCCGCCTGGTGGATGCACGAAGCCTCCACGGTTGACGATTATTTTTTTAAGGTCAAGTGCCGCGCTCAGAATTTGCCGGAGGATGCGCTGAAAGAAAAACTGTTTGATGGGACACGGGAAGCCCACGGGCGTATTCATTGGCGATCCGAAATCAATTCGGAAGACGTTCTGCTCGCGGCGCTGGGGTTGGGGGCCGAAGAGGCCACGGAATTTTTGGAAATGTTTCGATCCACCCGTTGGGAACGGGAACTTTTTTGGAAACATTTGGGGTTCGAGGGATTGCCCCTGGAGAAACCTACCCCGGAATTCTATCGCCGGGTTTTGGAACGGGTCGGTGAGACCGCGTCCATCTTCAGTGTGCAGCTGATGCAAGATTGGCTTTCGATAGCGGATGGACTTAAGGGGCAAGACCCCTGGGACGTTCGCATTAACTTGCCTGGGACCGTTGGGGATATGAATTGGTCCTACGTTCTTCCCCATTCCTTGGAGGCGTTGCAAGGGTGGGCGGGCAACCCGGCGATTCTTGATGTGAACAGACGCACGGGTCGGTGTTCTTGAAAGAGACGATCGTTGTCGTTGAAGGTCTGACGAAAAGATACAAGGATGTTGTGGCTGTGGATCATCTCAGCCTGCGCGTTCAGCGGGGCGATATTTACGGGTTGTTGGGGCCCAACGGGGCAGGCAAAACAACCGCTCTCCATGTTCTCATGGGGGTGTTAACCCCCACCTCCGGTCGTGTGGAGGTGTTTGGCCTCTCTCCGTTCACGGACCGCGAAAAAGTTGTTCCCCGGGTCAATTTTTCTTCGGCTTATGTACAAATGCCGTTTAACCTGACCACCCGGGAGAATTTGGATATCTTTGCTCGTCTGTATGGAATCCCCTCGCGTGCGGAAAAAATTGATTCTCTCTTGGAAGCCTTTAAGCTTACCCATAAAGCCAAAAGCCGGACCGGCTCCCTCTCTTCTGGGGAACAGACCCGTTTGAATCTTTGTAAGGCACTGCTCAACGATCCGGAACTCCTTTTTTTAGATGAGCCCACCGCAAGTCTCGACCCGGATATTGCGGATTTGGTGCGCCGCGTCCTTCAGGATATTCAACGTCGTCTCCATCTCACCGTGCTCTACACATCGCACAACATGGCGGAAGTCGAGGCGTTGTGTGATCGGGTGTTGTTCCTTCATCGAGGAAAAGCGATCACGGAGGGGACCCCTAAAGAAGTGGCTGAGCGATTTGAACAAGATTCCCTTGAAAAAGTGTTTATCCATTTGGTTCGTACAGGGGATGTGGTGGATGCGGAGATTCCCCGATGAATCGGATCTTGACCATCGTTCGACGTTACGTTCTGATCCATCTGCGAAGTCCGGCGCGCCTGTTGGACATCTTTTTTTGGCCTGTCATGGAACTTTTTGTCTGGGGTTTTTTTGCGGTTTATTTGAAAGGGCAGAACCTGGACGCCACAGGGCGCTTGATGGTGACTCTCTTGAACGCGCTTGTCTTCTGGGACATTCTCTATCGATCCCAACAATCCCTCAGTTTGGCTTTTATGGAAGAGCTGTGGACCCGCAATGTCCTCAATCTCTTGATTTCTCCCCTGCGAATTAAAGAGTGGGTGATCGGGGCGTATATTTACGGGGTGATTAAAACCGGGATTATCGTTATCATTCTTCTCTTTCTGGCGGCCCTCTGTTACGCCTTTAATGTTTTCTCCCTTGGGTTTTATTTTGTTCCGTTGGCCCTCAACCTCCTCCTTTTTGGTTTTGCCACGGGGTTGTTCACGACCGGATTACTTTTGCGGTGGGGGCATGCCGCGGAAGCGTTGATTTGGGGAGTCCCTTTTCTCATCCAGCCTTTTTCAGCGATATTTTATCCGGTTTCTGTTTATCCAGCGTGGTTAAAACCCCTCGTTCTCCTCCTTCCCAGCACACATGTTTTTGAGGCGATGCGAAGTGTGATTGACCATGGGGTTTTCCCTTGGAGCTCTTTGTGGGCCGCGGTGGGGTTGAATATTGTCGTGACATTTTTGTTCGGTTGGTTTTGTCTTCGCATGCTTGAACGGGGGCGAAAAAATGGCCAACTCGTGCGGATGGCCGGATAAAGTGCTAATATTCCGCAATTGGCGGGGTAGCTCAGCTGGTTAGAGCACACGCTTCATAAGCGTGGGGTCGAGGGTTCAAGTCCCTCCCCCGCTATTTTTTCAAGACCCGGCCTTGATTTTAGGGCGGGTTTTTTTATTGGTTCTGGTTTTTGAAGGTTGTGAAGACGCGACGACGAAAGAGACATTTTGTCCCTTGAAATCGATCTGAAAAATTGGTTGAAAATTGTTACTATTGGGGCCGCGGTTTGCTTCAATAACTTTGTGTTTTGGTTAAACGGAGACAGGATCAATGGCCACGGTCTGAGAGCCGGGGGCTTGATTCGGTAGCGATGTCGGGGTACGTGTTGAATGTTTTGAGGAAGAAATAGTCCGGCATCCTTGGTTGAATGCCGCGTCCTAATATAAAATCCGGGTTTATTCATCTTTCCTATTGAGGGAGACAAATTATGTTGGAAAAAATAGCCTTTTTGTTCATGACCTCTTTGACAGAAAAAAATCGCCTGGTTCGGGGAATGGGGCGATCTCTCACGGCCCTTCTTGTCGTTTTTGGATTCTTTTCGGGAACACTTCTCCAGGGTGCGGAACGTTCGTTTTCACTGAAAGATGCCGCCGGGAAAGGGGTCTTTAATATCGGACCGTCCAAGGGGTCGGTTTCTCCAGTGAACACGGAACCGGGACGATCCGGGGTCTTGCAATTGGTGTTCGATGCGCCGTCGGGGTCCCACGTGGGGGTTTGGACCAAAGGCTATCCTTCCGAATTGGGAGATAAAACGGCCAAAGCGGTTAGAATTTCTGTAAAAAGTGCCTCGGATCAACTCGCTCGAGAAGCGAGTGTGGCGGTGGAAATTAAAGGGGAACGGGAAGTGCAGAAGATTTCGGTTGCGCTTCAATCGGGTTGGGTGACCATGGACGTTCCGATTGAATGGGATCGCGTGGGACCTCTTAAGGAAGTCGTTTTTGTTGTTTCCCCGATAGGTGGGGATCGAAAAGGGACCCTGCTGTTTGACCTTGAATTTCTCAAAACGGGAGCGGTCGTTTCAAAAAAATTAGGGGGCCTGACCATCGCTCAGGCGGGTTCCAAGGGGATTTTTAACATCAAAGGGTCGGAAGGGAAAGTGACCCCTCTCCTGGATTCCTCCCTTAAGCGAGAGGTCTTTAAATTTGAGTATAAAGCTCCCCCGGGGAGCTTCGTTGGAATTTGGACGAAAGGCTACCCTTCTACTCTAAACGCTGAGAACTTTAATGGGGTGAAAGTTTCTGTGAAGGGCTCTTCGGCCCAACAGGCCAAAGAAGTGCAGGTGGTTCTTGAAATCAAGGGGTCGCGCGATGTACAGAAAATCCCTCTTCACGTGGATTCCCGTTGGAAGGCCGTTCCCCATTTGATTGATTGGAAATTAATCGGAGATTTGCGTGAAGTGGTGTTCGTCCTTGCCCCCATTGGGCCAGAGAGGAAGGGAACCTTTTGGGTGGATTTGACTTTCGTCAAATTCCCGAAAGTTGCTCCTGTGGTCGAGGGGACTTTTACTCTGAGCGATGCGCGAGGGCGTGGCGCGTTTAACACGGGTCCCGCGACCCTGTCCGTTGGTTCGGCTTTTGATGATTCCCTGGGTAAAGAAGTGGTGACCTTGGCGGCCTCGTTCCCACCCAAAGTGATTGTGGGATTGTGGACGAAAGATTACCCCCCGACGCTTTTGCCTTCTTCTGTGAACGGCGTGACCGCCTCTTTGTTTGTTCCGGCATCGTCTGTGGGCGAACTTACCGCGGCTCTTGAGCTGAAGGGAAGCAACAAAGAGTTTCAGACGATTCCCATCCCCATCAAGGCGGGATGGAACACGGTTCGCCACGAGGTGAATTGGGTTTTAATTGGCCAATTGAAGGAAGCCGTTTTTGTTCTCAAACCTGCCGTTAAGTCCAAACCCGTTCTCACCACGGTTTCATTCGATTTGGAGTTTTCTAAGGGGGATTTCCCTAAAACGGTGGCCGCTGTTCCCAGTCCCCCGGCAGAAGGAACTCCGGGCGAGGGAGAAGACGCGCCTCTTCTTTCTCATTATGGGATTGGCCAGGCTGGGGCGATCGGTGTGTTCAACATTAAAGATTCTGAAGGTCTTATTGATCGTTCCGTTGATCCGGATTTGAAGAAAGAAGTTCTTCGGTTTACGTATCGATGCGCTCCGGGGGCTGTGGTGGGAATTTGGTCTAAAGATTATCCGGCTGGGTTATCGAAAAAGTCAGTCAATGGTGTTCGCGTTTCGGCGAACTTGACCAACCCCGCCATCGTTTCAGAAATTGAGCTTAAACTGGAACTGAAGGGCGAGAAAATTCAAACCATTCCCTTGGTCCTTCAGCCGGGAGTCCATGTTATCGAAGAAGCCATTGATTGGGCTTTGATTGGAAATTTGAAAGAAGCGGTTTTTGTCTTGACTCCTTTGAGTGGGGGGGAGCGCACGGGAACGGTTTCTCTGGATCTGGAATTCTTTAAGGGGGAGCTTCCTGTCAAAGAAACGGGTCCGTCGGGGGCTCAAAAGACTCTCTGGATCCTGTTGCTGGCGTTGGGGGTGTCTTTCTTCTTTAAGCGAGTGGGGAAATGGGCCAAAAAAGTTTGGGGCCAAGAAAAGGAGCTTGAGGACCTTTTGGGAGAAGAGGAACGGCAGGAAACCACCTTTTCGCGCATGCGGTTTCATTTCTTAACCGGGCTGGCGTTGGTTTTAACGGCGGCAACTTCTTTGGCCATCTACGCGCTGGGAACGGTTCCCGTGTCCGCGCTTTCTTCGGGGATTTGGATTGGGGCGGCGGGCGTGTTGATTGCGGAGTTGTATAAATTCACCCGCACGAAAACCCATCTCACGTCGGGTGAAATCTTTCAGAACTTTTTTGTGACGGGATTTTTGTGGGCCACGGCCAGCACCCAGGTGTTGTGGCAGGCGCCGACGGCGTGGACGCACGTGTTAATGAAAAGCCATATTACAGCGGGGTTGGTTTGCGCGATCTATCACGTGGCCAACGGGGTTCGCCTCTCGTCTTCCGGTAAGCATTTGCGGCCGATTTCCGCGGCGATGATTGTTGGGTCTCCCTTCCTTTTTGGATGGTTATTAATGTTGGAAACTGTTCCCCTTCTCCAATCCATCGGGGCATTCTTTATGGTGGGAGCGGGGAGCGGGTGGCCCGCTTTGCAAGAGTTCCTTGGTCGATTTGTTCTCCTTTTTGTTTTTAATCAATTGGTTGCCCATGCCATTGGGTATGCCACGAAAGGAATTGGCCTCAAAACTAAAAAGGCTCACGCGTGGATTGCCCTCGTGACTCTGTGCGTCGTTTTGGCTCCTTCGATTGCGGATTGGGGAGCCAGTTTTTCCGTGGCAACACTTCCCGATTATTTGCGAATTCCGATTGCTCTTCTGACGGCCATGCTGTCCCAGGGAGGGCTTTGGATGGAAGCCTACCTCATCACGGGCATGATTTTGGATGGGATGTTGGGATACGCGCCCAATGGGGATGCGGTGGCCCGCCACGGGAGGACGGGTTTCAAGAAAGGCATGGCCTACAGCGGACTCTTTATGGGGTTTCTTTACGGGATCAAAGGGTTGGTTTTGTGGGACAGCGCTCGATTGTTCTTCCTGTCGTCCCCGATTATCGGGGGGATGTTGTTCGGGGCGTTGATTTTCCCTTTAATCAAAACGATTATTGAAAGTTTTGACGGCAGTATGCCTTTCCTTGTGCGGGCCCGTTACGGTTACCGTCAATGGACACTGTATTTACGGGGAATTGTTGTGGGCGGTGTTTTCGCTTATGGGTTGACCAGCGGAATGATGTACATGGAAACGGAGGACCGTTTGTTCTTCGGTCTCATGGCGGGACTGATGTGTTCGAGTGGGGTCAGTTTGCTTCGCGATCTTTTGAACGGTCTTCGGAATAAGGGACGTATTCAAACGTTACGGGTCTATATCGTTGATTCTCTCGTGGGTGTGTTTATCGGTTCTCTGGTGGCTTTTTACTTGGACGCGGTTCAGGTCACCGCGATTATTGAAAAGTTTGGGGCGTACACATCGGTGGGGCTTGAAAAAACCAATTTCACCGTTTACTCCCTGGTGAGCAAATGGGGCCGAATCGATCTGGGGGGCTACACGGGCGGGGTTAAATTGCTGTTTGACGAAGCTTTGGCGGGCCTGATTACCTGGTCCATTGCCGCGCCTTTGTTTGCGATTAACCGGGTTTTTATGACCGCCTACTTTCAAAGGGACAAAGCGCCCATTAAGTATTTTTTCTCGAAGGCCGGTGCTTCCGAATTGGTGGTCAATCTGATCCACGTGATGCGATGGGGACTTTGGATGTCGCCCATCATTAACACGGGGATTCACATGATGGCCAAGGCCACGTGGTACAACCAAGACGGGGCCATTCGGACGCTTTACGCCATTTTCAAAAACCTTACGTTGAGCCCGGGGGACTTCCAAGCCTGGAGTTTGGGGGTATTTGTTTCTCTCTTGGCGGTGGATTTGGTTCGGGTCTTAATCTGGATTGACCATATGGGTCTTCGCGTCGCGACGTTGGTCAACTTGAGCTTTATTGGGATGGACAAGTTGGACGAAAAGATCGCGCGCTATATTGGGCCCTCCGCCGCTCAGCGGTACCTCCCTGAAAGCGTCAAGCGGTTCACCACATGGGGTCCGTTGTTGATCCCCTTCTACATCCCCCGCGGCGCGGACTGGGATTTTGCCTGGACCAAATCGCAGGAATTACAGAAAGCCGGGGCCAGCGCTATTGGCTTTTCGGGGAAACTTCTCGAAATGCCTTGGGATCGAATTCTTCTTTGGGGAGGAAGTGGGGTGCTGTTGGTGGCTCTTGTTTCAGCCGCATTGAAGGGTTTTTCGCAACGGAACGCCAAACGACGGCCCGCCAAACACGAATTGGCCAACCGGGAATACAAGGTTGTGGTTCAATCGGATGGCGCCGCGCACAGCGAGATTTTGGCCAAAGGATACGATTTAACACGGCGGTCGTATGACATTCTTGACCCCGCGGGGCGAGCGTTGTTTGTGGTGGACACGTCCCCATCGACTGGTGCCGCAGTGAAAAACTGGCCTGTTTTAGGGAATTTCCCAACCGACCGGATCAAGGCGTCCCAAGTGGAACAAGGAACCGATTCCATTTGGGTGGTGAACACTGAAAACGGTTTGCGTACCACTCTGGAAATTAAACTTCCTGATGTGAACAGCGCCGCGGAACGGTGGACGGTGCAAGTTGAAAATATGTCGGAGACTGTTCGGAACGTGAAGGTTGTTCCTTATCTCGAATGGGTGATGGACAATCCCCAATCGGATCGCGGGCACACGCAATACGGCCGTTTGTTTCCGGAAATGGAATACCTGCAGGCGGAAAACACCCTCTTGGCTTACCAGAAAAAAACAAAGAGTATGGGTTTCTTAGCGTCGGATATCCCCACGGAAGGGTTTCACTCGTCGCGCATGGATTTTATCGGCCGGGCGCGCAGCCTATGGGCTCCCCGTTTGTTGGAGACCTTGGCGTTTCTTGATCCGAAAGACACATCGGCTTATCCCACTTTTGATCCCATCGGGAGTCTCTTGTTGGGGGTTCGTGTGGAACCTAAATCCTCCCGGACGGTAAACTTTTTAGTGGGTTACGCAAAGGATCGGGACGGGGCTTTGGGGTTGGTGAAAAAACACCTCAATCCGCGCGGCGCCTCGGCTTCCCCGGGGGCCAAAGCGGTTGTCAAAAAGACGGGACATTTGGTGGGGCATGGGGAAATTCTTCCCGGAACACCACTTCCTTATTCCAGTTACACTGAGGATGGAAACACCTTGGTGGTCCACACGCCCTTTACGCCACGGCCTTACGATCACGCTCTTTCCAACGATGTGGGGCATTACGTGATGGTGACCAATCGAGGGCTTCACATGACCGCCAATGGGAACTCGCAACAGAATCCCATCACCACGGACTGGGCCGATACCGTGACGCGCGAACTGCCAGGCGAGGCCATTTATCTCTATGACACGGACAGCAAGGAATGGTATTCGCCGACCCACCACCCGTTGAACGATCTATCGGCGAAGCACGAGTGCCGCTTTGGTGTGGATGGCACAGCCACCTTTCAGATGAACCGGGGAGATCTGTCAACAGAACTGGTGGTGTTCGTTCCTCCCTCAGAACCCACAGGTGTTTACCTCTTAACGGTCAAAAACAATTCCGCAAAACCTCGGCGTCTTCGTTTGGCGCCCTATTTCCAAATCACGCTGGCCAGTCAGGGTGAACCGCGTCGGCCCGCGCTCCAAATTCATAAAGATTCGGAACTGAACGCGGTGTTTTTCGAAAACCCTGGAAACGCTTTCCGGGCGGGGCCAGCCTTTGTGGCCATGTCCCTCCCGTGGGATCAGGTGGAGACGAAACGGGGTCGCTTCATGGGGAAAGGGCGAGGGGTCGCGCGTCCCTTCATGGTAGAAAAGGGAGAGCCGGATCAGACGCCCCATTGGGACGACCGTCCGATTGCGGGGTTCTTAGGAACTCTTGAAATCCCACCCCAAGGGGAGAGGACCGTTGTGGTTCTCTTGGGCCAAACAGATTCCAAGAAAAAAGCTGGGACGATTATTCGTAAATACAAAACCGTTGAGGCCGCCCGGATCGGCCTTGAAGAGACCCGGCGGTGGTGGTTGGGTCTGATGTCTACCACCCAGGTAAAAACCAATCAACCGGAATTTGATCGCTTCCAGAATTGGTTGAAATATCAAGGACTGGCGGAACGGATTTGGGCCCGGCGTGGGTTCTATCAAACGAGCGGTGCTTACGGGTTCCGCGATCAGCTGCAGGATTCCGTAAACCTTATTTGGGTGGACCCTGCGTTGGCCCGCAAACAGATCCTTTTGCACGCTTCTCAGCAGTTCTTAGAAGGCGACGTTGTCCATTGGTTCCACACGTTGCACGATGGTCGGAGCGCTTTTTCCAACCGGTCTCACGCCTCCGATAACTTGCTGTGGTTGGCTTGGGGCGCGGGTGAATACGTGCGCATGACGGGGGATGAGTCTCTTCTGGATGAGCGGACGACTTATCTTAAGGGGGAAAACCCTTTCCTTCCTCTTCCGAAGAACAAGCACGGGTGGGGGACCATCTACCTTCGATCGGTCGTTGAAGATTCTGTTTATCGTCATTGCATGAAATCCATTGATCTGGTGCTGGAAAAACGGATGGGAGCCCACGGTCTTCCGCTCATCGGGACCGGAGACTGGAACGATGGTCTTGATGAGATTGGCAGTGAAGGTCGAGGGGAAAGTGTGTGGTTGGGTTTCTTCCTCCATTACATTCTCAAAAACATGGTGGATCCTATTGAGAAAATAGACGGCCGTGACCGGAAAGAATATTACCTTCGCCGGTTGAACGAGTTGGAAGCGGCACTGGAACGTACGTGGCGTGACGATCGTTACCTCCGCGCCATCCACGATGACGGCACAGAGATCGGATTGAAAGACAGCGGCGTGTGGGAAATTGACGCGTTAACGGCCGCCTGGGCTGTGTATGCGGGGATCAACCCGGAGCGGAACCGTATCGTGTTTCAAACCGCGCTGAAAGTCCTCGAACGGGATAACGTGATTCTTCTGGGATGGCCCGCGTTGCGGGAAGGGACGAAACCCTATTTGGGTCGGTCCAGTCATTACCCCGAAGGCGTCCGTGAAAACGGAATGTATTGTCACGGGGTCCAATGGCTTGTTCGCGCCGCGAGACTTTTGGTCGAACGGGCGGAGTTGGATCAGGATGTGGCTCGAGCGAAAGAATACCGGGAAGCGGCGTATCGTTTGTGGATGAAGATCTCCCCGTTGTCGCATCTTTCCCCAACGGAAATCGAACTCTATGGGGGGCAACCCAACAAGCAGTCCGCGGATATGCTTACCACCTACGATCAGGGGCGGATGATATGGCATGGGTATACGGGAGCCGCGGGATGGATGCTCCGCCAAGCTATGGAAGGGGTGGTCGGGGCTCAATTGGTGAACAACGCGATGGTTTTGCCCGCAGATATGAAATTGCCCCGGGGACCGCTGGTTGTGGAATCGTTAAAACGCGATGTATCAGGAAGCCCGCTCCAAAAGCCGAAATAGAAGGCAAGTCGCACAAGCTCGCTAGGGAGTGGGGGGATGTGGCGCTAGAACAGGCGGAAGAGGGAACCCACTTCCTATTGCGCTAGATTTAGAATGTCGGGGATTTCCTTTACGGTTGCGTTTTTAATCCATTGGCCTTCTGTTTTTGATTTGTAGATCAGGATGTTGGGACCGACTTCGCAGCGGTCCAGGCATCCGGATTTACAGATTCTGATTTTTTCTTCCAAGCCTTTTTCTTTGATGGTCTTCCGAAGGCCTTCCATCATTTCAATTCCTTGTTTCCCCGCGTTGGCGCAGGCGATTCGTTCGCCGGGAGCGCGCTGGTGGGTACACACAAAAATTAGGGTTTCAAATGGGGGGGGAGATTGTTCCATCAGGAGCCCCTCCGAACGGGTTCGTAGAGCGTGGTTCGTTGGCGGGGGGTGAAACCCGCCTCTTGGATGAGTCGCGCCACATCGTCTGTGGTGGCTTTGTTGATGAACCCTGCGGCGGCGTGAACATTTTCATCGATGAGCGTGCCGCCGAAATCGTCGGCCCCGAAATAGAGGGAAACCTGCCCGGCTTTCTTCCCCTCCGAAAACCACGACGCTTGGATATGATCGAAATTGTCGAGATAAACACGTGACGCGGCGAGCATTCGGAGGTAGGGAACCGGCCCTGTCCGCGAGGGGTGGCGCTTTTCCAGAACGGTGTTTTGGGGTTTGAAACTCCAGGGGATGAAGGCCGTGAAGCCCATCGTTTCGTCTTGAAGCGACCGTATATGGTCCCAATGTTCCACAATTTCTTCAATGGTTTCCACGTGACCATACATCATCGTGGCGGTGCTTTTAAAACCTAATTTGTGGGCCGCGCGATGGACCTCCAACCACTTTTCTGCCCCGCCTTTTTTGTGGGCCAATTTTTCCCGCACGCGATCGGAAAGGACTTCCGCCCCACCCCCCGGGAGAGTGCGTTGTCCGGCGTCCCAGAGGGCCAGAAGAACCCCGTCGAGGCTTAAACCAGAAACCTGGGCCATGGTTTGAATTTCCGACGCTGTAAAGCAGTGGGGGGTCACCTGAGGAAATCGTTTGCGCATTTCTCGGACGATGTCGGTGTAATACGATAGAGGGAGATCCCGGTTGTGGCCTCCCTGCAGAAGGATCGTTGTGGCCCCTTGGTTTACCGCGTTTTGGACCTTTTCCATGACCTGGTCCAACGTTAGCGCGTAGGCGTCGGCGTCTTTCTTTCTTCGATAAAAAGCACAAAAGAGACAATCTGTGTCGCAAATGTTGGTGTAGTTGGGGTTTGAATCCACCACGAAAGTGACCTGATGGGCGTTCGTTTTCTTTGCCCGGACGCCCTGGGCCAATGCCCCTAATTCCAGAAGGGGGGCTTCTTCCGACAGGAGAAAGCGGCCCTGGGAGGACGATAATCGTTTCCCGCTCATGACGGATTCTTCGATTTGTTTCCACGTCATAGGGTTAGCAATACATCCGTTTGCGGCCTGTCACTTGATCGCGGAACAAGGATTCCGCTCTCTCTTCCTGAGGGCCGAGTCGATACACGAATCCATTGAAATAGTTGGTCATCTGGGCGGTCGGTATTTTAAGGAACTGGGCCGATTGACGGGAACGATGGATATTGTTTTTGGCGAACTGGTCTAAGGCGGTTTCCAGGGCTTCGGCCAGTTCGTCCCTCAAATAGGGCGGGGTGTTTCGGCGGACCATCCAGCGGGCGAAGACAAAAGGCCCGCCGTGCCATTGGGACCACTTTTCCGCCAGATCGGTGACGTGGGGAAATGTTTTTATCAGGTCTTCCTGGGGGGCTAAGGCGTCGTCCCCAATGACCAATCGTGATTCGTCTGAAGGGTGGAACCCTTCTCTCAGTTGAACGGAAAATCCTTCCCGGGCTTCCAACAGAACTTTAAGTAATTTTACCGAGGTGGAGGTTTGGTCTGTGACACCTACGGTGGCGCCTTCCAGATCTTTCCAGGGCCTTTTGGAAAAGAGGAGCACGCTTCCGGCCTTCCGTTTTACAGCGATCCCATAGGGGCCCAACACGTCAAACCGGTCTTCCAAGCGCCACGCTTCCACCACGGGGAGAACCCCCGCGTCAATTCGGTCGTCCTCCGCCCAGGCGGCCAAGAGTCGTGGGGACGGGCAGGGGATGGGGTTCCACTGTGCGGGCAGACGAAAAGGCACGGTGTTGGTAAAAGACAATTCGCCGATTCGAAGGGAGGGGGACGATTTCATGCGATGAGGGCGTGGGGTTTCTCTTCAAAGATCTGAACCACGTTGTAGAGCGCGTCCCGTTCCACCGGAATACAACCGGCTTCTCGAATGATCCGCACGAGGCGGTCCCGGGCCATGCCCACGGGTGTTTCGGCCTTGGCCGCGTGCATGATGCGTTCCTCCAAAATGGTGCCATCCACATCGTCGGCGCCGAAGCGGAGCGCCATGGAACACGTCTCTTCCCCCACGGTGACCCAATAGGATTTGATGTGGTCGAAATTGTCCAACAAAAGCCGGGAAACGGCGATGGTTTTTAGGTCGTCAACGGAAGAGGTTTGCCGTTCGACAATCCCCGTAAGACCGGGCTGGAACGCGAGGGGGATGAAAGAAAGGAACCCTTTGGTTTGGTCTTGGAGGTCGCGGAGTTTTAGGATATGGTCCAGACGCTCCTCTAGGGTTTCGATGTGGCCGTAGAGCATGGTGGCGTTGGAACGAATGCCCAACTCATGGGCGGTCCGGTGAACTTCGGACCATTTCGACCAACCAATTTTAAAGGGAAAAAGGGCTTTACGGATCCGTTCGCTGAAAATCTCGGCGCCACCACCGGGAAGACAAACAAGCCCTTCGTTTTGCAAGCGCTGAAGCACCTCGCGGATCGATATTTTTTCTTTGCGAGAAAAATAATCGATTTCCACGGCCGTATAGGCTTTTAATTGGATATGGGGGTACGCCCGTCGAATGACGCGAAGAACGTTGAGGTAATCGTCAAAAGACCATTTACTGTAAAGACCTCCCACAATATGCACTTCCCGCAACTCGGGAGAAAGGCGGTCCAGAATGTCTTTTTCCGATAGAACATAGGCGTTGGGTTTGCCTTCTTTGGTGGCGTAATCACAAAACTTGCAGGAAAGAACGCAAATGTTGGTGGGATTGATTTGCCGGTTAAAGACAAAGGTGGCTTGGCGACCGTGGCGCTGTTCACGGATATGGTTCGCCATCCAGCCTAAGCCCAATAAATCTTGACTGGCAAAGAGGGCGCGGCCGTCGGCCAGCGACAGGCGATCGCCGGATTCCACCTTTTTCCATAAGGGGATTAAGTGGGGATCCGAAAAGTTCATAGGACAATTCCATACTCTTTCCAGCGCGTGTCCACTCGTTGGATAATTTCAGGGGTCATCACCAGGGGTTCGGGATACCCCGGTTTCCATGTGGCGTCGATGCCCAGCGGACCCGAAATCTTGGGCCAGGCGCCCTCGATTCGAGAGGAGGCCGGATGGAGATCTCGGGCACAGTCAAACCGAGTGAAGAGACCCCAGATGAGCCGTTCTTCGTCGTCTAAAGGCACATCGTCGCTCACGGCCGCAATGAGCGTAAAGCCCGCTAAGGAAGGATCCTTCACCAACCGTTCCACAACCGCTCGGCCGTTTCCTTTCACCTGGACGACCAGGAGGCTGTCCCGTAAATTGCGCGAGCGGAGGATGGTCCCGTCGGGCCCAGGCCCTTCCGAGGGCACGGGTTTTCGATCGGGAGTCTTTTTTCCACGGGTGGCGTCTAAAATCATTTTGCTCCCCAGGTTCATCTTGAAACTGGTGAAGTCCAATGTGTCTTGAGCTGTTCCGGGCAACAAAATGAAATCTTCCGCTGGATCAAAGTTGTCGCGGAGGGCGTCTAAGACTTCCGAAAAGTTACGCACATTGACTTTGGGGTCCACCAACACCACACATTTAGATAGGGACATTTGCCCCTGGCCCATGAGACCTAGCGCGGTTTTAATTCCTTCTTTGGCATACCGTTGGTTCACGGAGGCTACAGCCAAATTGTGGAACCCCGCTTCTTGGTATGTCCATAGGTTGACCAGTTCGGGCCGCATGGCGCGGAGGAGGGGAATCAGCATTTCATTAATGGCGTTCCCCATGAATTTATCTTCCTGGGGGGGAATCCCCACGACAGTGGCCGGGTAAATGGGGTTTTTACGTCGATGGACTTTTTGAATGTGGAAAACGGGATAGGGGGCGGCGTGGCTGTAGTGGCCAAAGTGGTCCCCAAAAGGGCCTTCTTGGCGTCGTTCTCCCGAAGGGATGTGGCCCTCAAGCAAAAATTCTGCGTTCGCAGGGGCTTGAATGCCGTTTGAGAGTTGGACCAATGGAACGGATTTTCCCCGAAGAAATCCCGCAAAAGCGAATTCGTCCATGTTCTCGGGAAGGGGGAGAATTGACGCCAAAAGGCTGATGGGATCGCCGCCCAAGGCCACCACCACGGGCATGGGTTTATTGAGCGCTTCCCATTCCGCGTAATGGGCACCACCGCCGCGCTCGATTTGCATGTGCATGCCGGTGGTGGATTTGTCGTACGTGTGCAAACGGTACATGCCCACGTTCGATTTTCCGGCGGGGTTTTGGGTAATCACGAGGGGCAATGTGAAAAATCGCCCGCCATCTTTTGGCCAACAGGTTAAGATGGGCCACGGGTCCAAATTCGGAGGTTCGGTGATTTCGGTTACGGGTCCGCCGGAGACTTTTTTGGGTGGCATCTTGGTGGCCCGCATCAACAATTCCCGTTGTCGCCAGAGCGTGGCGGGTGAGGGAGGGAAAAAGTCTTTCGCCGCGTTGAACAGTTCTTCACCGATCTCCGCGGGGGGCCGCCCGAGGGCTATCTCCATGCGGCGGGCGGTACCAAACAGGTTGATGGCGACAGGGTAGGGGGACCCTTTTACGCGCTCGAAAAGCAAAGCGGGTCCGCCGGCTTTGACAACGCGTGTTGTGATTTCGGTTATCTCGAGAAATGGATCCACTTCAACAGAAACCCGTTGCAAGAGTCCTTCGGCTTCAAGGGCTGAAAGAAACGCGGGTAAATCGTTTAACACGCGACGCATCTTCTTAGAGCTCTTTCGCCCGCCAGCCCGCGTCAACCGGTAATCCAATGGACCCGCGCACTTTATCCACAAACCCGTTGATGAGGTCGGGGAGTGATTGGGGTTTTTGGTAGAAGGGCGGGGAGACTGGCATGATGATGGCACCCGCCATGGAAAGTTTGTGGGCGTTTTCCAGGTCAATGGTGGAGAGCGGGGTTTCCCTAACGCAAATGATCAGTTTGCGCCTTTCTTTCAAGGCCACGGCGGCGCAACGGGTGATCAAGTTGTCGCCGATCCCATGGGCGATCTTTCCCAAGGTGGTCACCGAGCAGGGCAAAATGACAAAGGCGTCAAAAGGGTTGGAGCCTGACGCCAACGGAGAGTTTAAATCATCATTGGAAAAAATCTTCTTTGCAAAATTCGCGAGATTTTCTGCCGTGAGACCCGTTTCCTGGTGCAACACCGATCGGCCCCAGCGGGAGAGAATGAGATAGGTTTCCTCCTCAGAAACCCGCCGCAGAAATTCCACCGCAAAAATCGAACCGGATGCTCCTGTCACGCCTAGAACTATTCGCATCGAATCCTCCTTGGGCTAAAACTCGGACCGAAGGCCCACGAATACCATGGTCAACACCACAAAACCCACCAGCACGTTTATTTTAAAAAAGGCTAGATCCACGTGGTCCACCAGGATGTGTTCCAAAAGGAAAAGCACTCCGGCGAACAAACAGAGGAAAGCCGCTTTTGATCCCGTCAGCGTGAAAAAGAATAGGGCCATTAGAGTGATGAACGCGAACACGTGGGTGAGGGCTGCCACGCGTAAGGCGGGGCGACGGCCCATCCGTGCCGGAAGGGAGAATAGCCCCGCTTGCCGATCAAATTGCTCGTCCATTGTAGCGTAAACGATGTCAAACCCCGCCGTCCAAAAAAAGCTAAAAAGCGCCAAGATCCACGCCGGCCAACTTCCCTCAAAACCGGGCCGAATGGCAAACCATCCGGCCAATGGCGCTAACGCCCATGTGATCCCCAATCCAAAATGACAAAGCCAGGTGAACCGTTTCAGCATGGGATACACCACAAAGGCTAAAACGGGGACCCAACTCCACAAGAGACAAAAACTGTTGATGGATCGCGTGGCCCACACATACACGCAGAGGCCGAGCAGGGCAATGAGAATCGCGTCAAAGAGGCTGAGAGCGCCGGTCACCAATTCGCGTGTGGCGGTTCGGGGATTCTTAGCGTCGACGCGGTAATCGATCAATCGGTTTAGGGCAAGGGCCAACGTGCGTGCCCCGGCTCCCGCCAGAAGGATGAGTCCCGAAAGGCGCCATCCCGGCCAGCCCCCCTCGGCCAGCAAGCTTCCCGCGAACAGGACGGGTAAAGAGAATAGCGTGTGTTCGAATTTCAGGAATCGCGCGTAGGACTTGAGGCGATCCGACCAAACCACCACCCTCGATCGATGGGAAGAAACCGTGTTCATGGGATGAATGCATTTTACCAAATCGGGAGATGGTATAATCTCCCTATGACCTTGAAAATCAAGAAGAACCCACTGATTGTTTTTGATATCGGGAATGTGTTGCTGCGTTTCAGTAAAGAACGGGCTCGTCTCAACTTTGACCGGATTGAGCCAGGAGCCGGGTTACCTCTTGTGCGCGCCATGTGGGAAACTCGGCTGGGGGTGGATTTGGAGAGGGGGCGGATTTCTGGCCGTGAGTTTTTGCGTTTGGCCGGGAGAAAGGCCGGGGTGCGGATGGGGTATCGGTCTTTTTGTCGGGCATTTCAAGACATTTTTACACCCCTCTTGCCCAATATCCGCTTGTTGGTTCGGTTGGCCCAGCGTTATCCCACGGCGCTTCTTTCCAACACGAGCGAAGTCCATTGGCGCCACTTATTTAAAACCTACCCGGATCTCCGTATCGCCCGATGGAAGTTTGCATCCCATCTCCTGAAAGCGATGAAACCAGACGCCCGCGTGTACCAAGCTGTGTCCACGAAAACGGGTTTCTCCTTTCAGGATATGATCTATATTGACGATCATCCGGGTTTTGTTCGCGCGGCGAAGGGGTTAGGTATTCAGGCGGTGTGTTACAATGGAAAAACACCACTCGTTAAACTTTTGAAAAAGGTAGGCCTTCGATGAGTCTCTATCTCCGTCAATTGCCATTGGGTCCCATGGAAAACTTTGTTTATCTGGTGGGGGACACGGATGTTAAAAAATGTGTGATCGTTGACCCCGCCTGGGAAATCGATACCGCCATTGCCGCCGCCGAAAAAGACGGTTACACCGTGGAAGGGGCCCTGCTCACACACGGACATTTTGACCATTGCAACGCCGTTGATACGCTGTTGGCCAAGCGAAACATCCCCATCTATGTGAACCCCCTGGAAATGGACTATTTGGATAAGGGGGCTCCGCGAGGGTTGTTTTTAGATTTGCCCAAGGACGCTGTTAAACCTGTTAAAGGGGGGGATACTCTGCAGCTGGGATCGACAGAATTGACCTTTCTCCACACTCCGGGCCACACACCAGGGTCCCAATGTTTTCTGGTGAACGGAAGTCTTTTGTCTGGAGATACCTTGTTTTTGGGGTCCTGTGGCCGGTGTGATTTGCCGGGGTCCAATCCCAGCGATTTGTTCGCCAGCCTCAATAACGTGATTGGGAAACTTCCGGTCAATACGGTGCTCTTTCCAGGACATAATTATTCCACCCGTGCGTTGCAGAGCACTTTGGGGGATGAAAAAAAGAACAACCGTTTTTTGAACGCCCATCGGTTGGAAGATTTCCTTCGCCTTGTCGGGTATTGAACCCCTCTCGCCGTATTCTTTTAACGGTGCCTACGCGGGGTTTGCTCCCCTTTCCGTTTTTCGTTTTCATGGCCCGGATCGTCATGAAGTTTTGAACGGTCTCCTGACAAACGAAATTAAATCCTTGGCCCCCCAGCATGGGGTGCACGCCTGTCTTCTCTCCTCCCAGGGGAAATTGAAGGCCCACCTTTTTCTCCAAAATAGAGGAGAAGACCTCCTCGGACTTTGCCCCCGGGAAAACTTTTCAATCTTAAAAGGAACGCTGAATAAATATTTAATGGTTTCTGAATCTGTTTTGGAAGAAATTCCCGATTGGAAATGTCTGGCCGCTTTCCTGCCCGGGGCCGTTTCTCCTCCTTTGGAAGAAATGGGTTTAGCCTTCCCTATTGATAAAGAATTCTTAGGTAAATCGTGTTTGTTGCTTCCTGGTCAAGGGGACTCTTTAACCGAAACTCTTGATATTCTCATGAGCAAGGGGGTGAACCTTTTGAAATTTTCTGATCTTGAAACATGGCGTGTGGAAGCGGGCTTCCCCCGTTTAGGGACGGACGTGGACGACACTGTTTTTCCTGTTGAAGCCAACCTTCAAAGTGCTGTTCATCCCAACAAGGGCTGCTATCTTGGGCAGGAGGTTATCGCCCGTTTATCAAACAAAGGCCAGCCCAGGCGACAGCTGGTTCGTTTAAAGCTTCCCTCAGAACAGAAGTTAGGGAGTCTCGTTTGTTGGGGTGAACAGGTTGTTGGGCATTTAACAAGCCAAGTCCATTCCTCCCGATATCATACATGGCTGGGTTTGGCTCTCCTTTTTTCAGAAGCGTGCGATCCCGTAAATAAAATCCTAATCCGAGAACATAATATCCTTACTCCCGTTGAAATATTCGAGGGGTAAACGGTCGATAAATAATAAATTCTCCTTTTGAATGATTCCTTCTCCCGCCCCAAAATGGTAACTTCAGCACAGACAAAGTGTTTTTACGGTTTTGTGAGGGGCCCCGGAGACGTGAAGTCCCCGCAGGGCGGTTAGCTCAGCGGTAGAGCGTTCGCCTTACACGCGAAGGGTCACAGGTTCAAATCCTGTACCGCCCAGATCTTTCCGTTTCACCCATCATAATGTAGAATGTGCGCGACACGCGGCGCCATGCCGACTGGTGGCGGCGCGTTATTGTTTTGGGGTCGTGGTGTAGCTCGGTTAACACGCCGCCCTGTCAAGGCGGAGACCGCGGGTTCAAATCCCGTCGACCCCGCCATTTATAAAACGAAACCCTCGTTGAAGAAGTCGCGAGGGTTTTGTTTTTTATGGGGTCGTGCTACGGGATTTGAAGCCGACCCGAGCGCTACCATGAATGGCAGAAGAAGCGAGGGCGGCGGGTTCCCATGGAGGAGCGAAGCGATGGGGGAGGAAAAGTTCCGTCGATCCCGCTATTTGCGAAAGCAAATCCCTCGTTGAAAAATCTTGGCGGGGGATTTGTTTTTGAGGGATGAGGTCGATTTCGTCGGTGTGTTGGTTCTCGTTATTCTGAGGAGGTGGAAGACAACGATGTCCCTAACTATTCTAGAGCGTCAATTGTTTTCCATTGGAGGGAATGGGGTCACGGCTTTGCATCTTCTGACGGCGTTGGGGTTCTTGGGGGTCTTTTGGGGGATTTCTTGGATCTTGCAACGGTTGATGGGCCGGCATATCGTTTCTCGATTCGGAATCCCTCCTGGAGCGGCCTATGCGTTAAAGCGTATTCTCCACTATACCCTGGTCTTTTTGGGGTTTGTTGTTGCGCTTCAAACTTTGGGTCTTAATTTAACGAGTTTGGCAGTTGTTCTCGGGTTTCTGAGTGTCGGAATTGGGTTCGGTCTTCAAAACATTACATCCAACTTTATTTCGGGAATCATCATCCTTTTTGAGCGCCCGGTCAGCGTTGGGGATTTCGTTTCGATCGGAGATCAATCGGGGACGGTTTTGTCTATCAATATGCGATCAACGGTGATCCAGACCCGCGATCGGGTTCGGTTGATTGTTCCCAACTCGCGATTTGTCAGCGAGCCGGTGGTGAATTGGACCCATGGAGACACCTTGGTTCGACTTCACGCGCCGGTGGGGGTCGCTTACGGATCGGAGCCTGAGTTGGTGGTTCAGGCTTTGCTCGAAGCGGCTCGTTCGCATCCCGATGTGCAGGCGGACCCTGCGCCGGAAGTGCGTTTTATGTCGTTCGGAGATTCCGCGCTCCAGTTTTCCTTATTAGCGTGGACCAGTCGACCCGACCGTCAATACCTGATCGGGAGTCAATTGAATTTTTTAATTTATCAGAAGTTTCGGGAACACAATATTAAAATCCCGTTTCCTCAAAGGGACATCCATCTGCAAATGAGTCCAGGGGTGGACGTTCTTTCCCGCCTTCGAACGAACGAGAAAATGTTTCCCCGTGGATAACCTTCCTCCCCATTTGGAATACAACAACCAACGGCCACTCTCCTTGTTGCGCGGACGGTTATACGACATTATCTACGGGACAGAAACCCCGGCCGGGAGGTTCTTTGATGTGCTTTTGTTGTGGACCATTATTCTTAGTGTGTTGGCGGTCATGTTTGATAGCGTGGGCTATATGAGAACCCAATTTGGACCCCATCTCCGGCGTGTGGAATGGGGATTTACCGCTCTCTTTTCGGTTGAATATTTATTCCGACTGGCGAGCGTGCGCCGGCCTTGGCGCTACGCGCTCAGTTTTTTTGGTGTCGTGGATATTTTGGCTGTTCTGCCTTCCTATTTGTCTCTTTTCGTTCCTGGGGCGCAATCGCTTCTCGTGGTTCGGGCCCTGCGACTCCTGCGTGTCTTTCGGGTTTTTAAGATGGGACGGTACATTGGGGAAGCCAGAATATTAATTACAGCTCTTCAGGCCAGCCGGGCTAAAATCACGGTTTTTGTAGGGACCGTGCTCACACTGATTGTGATCATTGGCACGGTAATGTATCTGGTTGAGGGGGAATCAAACGGGTTTACCAGCATTCCCCAGAGCATCTATTGGGCGATCGTGACCATGACCACCGTGGGCTACGGTGACCTCACCCCGTCAACGGTTTTGGGAAAAACCATTGCTTCGGGGGTGATGATCATGGGATACGGAATTATCGCGGTGCCCACAGGGATCGTTACAGCGGAAATGACTCGTGCCACCGCTCCCCCTGTGCGATCTCCCTGTCCGCAGTGTTCGTTCAGTAACCACGACCGAGACGCTCGTTTTTGTAAACAGTGCGGGAGTGCTTTAGTGGATATTTCTTAGCGGATAGCGATATCCGGTTCGACCCCGTTGCCATTCGGTTCTGGGTAAGTAAAATGGTGGATCATTTTCGGACAAGGAAAGGATCATCCATGAAACCTATTGCCCCTGTTGTCCCACTCCCCGTTTGGGGAAACCTCTACACCGCTGCGGAACGATTTCGCTCTCTTAAACCATGGAAAGTATTGGACGACAGGGATTTGATTGGGGTTTGTGATCCGACCACAGGAGAAATGGGATACGCTTGTATTATGGGCAGCGCGGGGACTGTTTTTGGCCTATGTCTATATCGTGGTTCGGAAGGATTTGATTCCTATCGTCGTCTTATGGAGGGGGAATTCGATCCGGAATCCATAGAGCCCCTCTTTATCCAAAATTGTTTAAAAATAGATTTTGGCAATAAATCGGAATTGGAACCAGAAGATCTGGAGGTTGTTCAGGGGTTAGGTCTTGAACGAAAAGGGGTCCATGCTTGGCCCCAATTTCGAGGTTTATTGCCGGGGTATTTCCCGTGGTTTTTAGACGAAGCTGAAGCTCGATTCTTGACGTTCGGAGTGGACGTGGCTTGCTATCATTTCAGCCAAATCCAGAAATTCCAGAAAGTCCCTTCCGTAAAAGACGGGGGCATCCTGGTCTACCGTCCGGACAAAAAGGCCTATGCGGGTCTTTGGGAACCGTGGCCCATACACCGGCCCGAACCCTACCCGCCTCTTTTGCTGGATTACCCCCGTGCCCGGACCGCTCGTGCTCAAGGTGAAAAACCAGACAGTCCCTGGGAAGCTGGGGTGTTTTTTATTCCCAAGCCCGTTTCGGAAGGCGGGCGTCCTTATTTCTCAAGAGTTTGTGTGGTGTGTCAGGCTTCGTCGGGGTTCATGTTCAATATCCAGGTGGGTGGCCCTTCCCTTTCGGATCCTCAAATGTTGACGGATGTCATCTTGGGTTCCATTGAAAGGCACGGGTTCATTCCCGCCTCCATTCGATTCGCGGACGGAGTGACAGTGGCCGCCCTCGCCCCGCTTTCCAAGGCTTTGGAAATTCCTTTTGAGCATGCGAAGACACTTCCGGCGGTTCGTGATGCAAGGAATGGGGTCATTGAAGCCCTTGGCTCAGGCCGTCTTGGTTCTTAAAAGCAAAGGGGGGGGCTTAATGTATTTAGTTGCGGGCGAGTAATCCCTCGTCGAGGACTTTCTTGGGGGGGAGGCGTAAATTCCAAACGATCCCAAAAAGGTTGAAGAAGCGTAGAACGTAATACGTGATGTCCACTTCCCACCAGTAGAATCCCTGATTGACTGAAGAAGGGTAATAGTGGTGATTGTTGTGCCACCCTTCCCCCAATGTCACCAAAGCCAAAAGAAAGCTGTTGCGGCTTTGGTCACGGGTCTGAAACCGTCGTCGTCCGAAAAGGTGACAGGCCGAATTAATGAGAAACGTCGTATGCCACAAAACGGTTGTGCTAATGAAAAAACCCCAAATCAAGCCGGGCCAGCCTCCGATGAGGAGGCAAACCCCTGCCCAGAGAATGGGGGGTACCAGAAAAAATTTGTTGAGCCATCGGAGCTCTGGGTAACGGGCGAAGTCGGGAATGGTTTTAAAATTAGTTTCATCGAATTTAGTGTCCAGGATCCAACCCATGTGGGCATACCAGACCCCTTTTTGCATGGGAGAATGCATGTCTTCTGGTGTGTCTGAATATTGATGGTGCGACCGATGGTGTCCGGCCCACCACAAGGGTCCCTTTTGCGCCGCCGAACAGGCCAGCCAGGCTAAGACAAATTGCCCTATTCGGTTGGTTTTAAAAGTCCGGTGGGAAAAATAACGGTGGTACCCAGCGGTGATGCCAAATTTTCGAAGCAAAAAGGACGCCGCAAATAGCGCCAACGCCCCTTTCGTGACGCCTGTCCAAAAAGCCGCCAGACAAACAAGGTGAACCAAGGCAAAGGCGGATACATTGATCAGGCCCTCAAAGCGTGTGGGATTTTGACTGTTATTCAAATTCATGGAAGCGTTGTCACTCCTTCGTTCATGAGGTTCGAAAGTTCTGATGACGGGCCCTGTGGGAGGCCGATGTGTTTTGAAGGGAGTCCTAAAAGAAATCCAACACCCGGGTGGCCTTCAAGCACAAAGGTAAAAAACGTTTGTGGCCGTTACGAGGATTTTCAGTTTAGAGACGATCAGCGCCATGGAAACGACCGCTTGAGTATACAAAAGAATGGGGGCTTTCATAAAAAAATCCAAGCTTTTTTCCGTTTTTTAATCTAAAGGGGTTTGATTTTTATGGTAGAGTCATCTTGGTGTGTGTTTTTCGATGACAGCAAGGAAGCTGTTTCTCTCCATGGTGCATACTCAAAGGATCGGGGGCCGTTATCCGTCGTTTCTTGGGTCGACGACGTCCCCTTCCGTCATTGAAACTTTATCCTAAACCATGTGCACGGGGGATTTTTGTCATTTCGAGATCCAGGAAAGTTTTGGCGGGGATTTCTTTTTGCAGTGGTGATGGGTTTCTTTGTTCCTCCCGTCGTTGGTTCCGTTGTTTCTGTCCATCGAGAGACTAACGGGTGGGAGTTGCGGGTGGATGGGACCCCTTATTTTGTTAAAGGGGTCTGTTATCAGCCGACCCGTGTGGGTGAGGATCCCGCCCAGGGAAGTCAACGGGATTGGATGACTGTTGATGATGATCATGACGGAAGAATTGACACCCCCTACCAAACCTGGGTCGACGTCAACCGCAACAACGTTCAAGACCCTTCTGATGTTTCCGTGGGGGATTTTCAACTTTTACGGGACATGGGATGCAATACTCTTCGGATTTATCACCACGCGCCCTCCTCTGCGATCTTTCCTCCATTGCCCCATGGGGAAAACCCTTCCGCTCAATCTGGCAATCTGGTGTCAAACAAGCCACTGCTTCGGGACTTGTTTGCTACCTATGGGATTCGCGTGGCCATGGGGGATCTGCTGGGGGCCTACACCGTGGGCTCGGGGGCGGAGTGGGGGAAGGGGACGGACTACCGTGACCGGATGCAGCGGAAACGCATGCTAAAAAGTGTTGAAAAAATGGTTCTGGATCACAAAGATGAACCCTATCTGTTGATGTGGGTTCTTGGAAATGAAAACAACTTCCCTGAAAAAACGCATACCAACGCCAAGTCTTTCCCTGGCGTCTATGCCCGGTTCGTCAACGAAGCCGCGGAGCTCATTCATCGGTTGGACCCCCATCACCCGGTTTGTGTGGTTTACGGGGATGTTTTGGATTTCCTTCCTTTCGTCCCCCCGGAACCCGCCTATGACCTTGTCGGCATTAATTCTTACCGAACCCCCGATTTTGGGAATTTGTGGGCGGATGTGGCGCAGGTTTTCGATCGTCCCCTACTCCTGACAGAAATGGGAGCCGGCCCTGCCCCAGTCGAAGAAGGGGTTCTGGATGAAACAGCCCAAAGCGTTATTCATGCCAACGCGTGGCAGGATATCTACTCCCATTCCAGGGATCAAAGGTCCCCGGCCAATGCCCTGGGGGGATTTGTTTTCGAATGGACCGATAACTGGTGGTATAATGGGAGCCCCCATCAGCAGGGGGTAGATTCTTCGCCTTCCCCTTGGAACGAGGAGTATATGGGACTCGCTTCCCAGGGGGACGGAAAAAACAGCCCGTGGCTTCGGCAACTTCGTCCAGTATATTTTATGTATCAAAAACTTTGGAGGAATTGAGCGCGTGAAAAGGAAGGGGCTCCTGAGAATACTGTGTGTGGGGTTGGCGGTCCACTTGGCACTCCCTCGGTTTGCAGGGGCGGACTCCTACCGCGCGGGCCCATCGGACGAATTGCGCGTGAGCGTTCGGTTGCGCGGCGGGTTGGATGACCTGGGTAAGTTGCCGGTCAATAGTTCGTTGACCGTGTTGGGGGATGGGGTCTATTCCCAACACGATGTTCGGGTGGGGCCGGACGGCGCGATCAGTTTACCAACGGTTCATTCCCTCGTGGTCAGTGGGATGACTTTAACCGAAATTGAAAAGGCCGTCGGATCTCTTTGTTGTTCTCGAGATGTCCCGGGGGCCGTTACGGTATCCCTTCTTCAGCCGGCCCATTCCGCTTATTTTGTCACAGGGGAAGTGGGGCATCCGGGACGATACGTGATGCTCCGGCCCATGACAGTCTTGGAAGCGGTTGCTTCGGCGGGGGGACCCACATCTTTCGCGCGTCTAAAAAAAGTTCAAATTCTGCGCCAGGGATCCCCCAGCGTGTCCCTCGATCTTTCCCTCCTTCGGCACGTGGCGGAGTCGGAATTCAATCAGGATTCACTTGGAATTAAACTTCAGCCCCACGACACGATTGTTGTACCGCGAAAGCGGGGGCTTGAATCGTCCACCCTCATGCTTCTTCTTTCCGTGATCAGTGTGGCCACCGGTGTTTATATTGCGGGGAGAGTGAATTGAAATGACACTCCAGGGGTTGCTCCGCATCGTATTTCGTCGCTGGTGGGCGGGAGGGCTGGTTTTTAGTGGTTTTTTAGTGGTGGGGCTTGTCGTCTCTCAAAGAATTCCCCTAAGTTATCAGGCCGAGACCATATTGGAACGGCAACACACGTCCCTTTCTCCCTCCATTACAAACAAAGAGTATGACATGACGCGCTTGACCTCGGAATCCGAGAAAACCGTCACCCTTTTGAAAAGTCGTTACTTCCTGAACGCTTGGGGGGACGCCTTGGATGGAGCTCTCATCGATTCAGACGCTCGGGAGCGGCGGATGAAAACCCTTCAGAAATCTTTAAGCGTTCGACCGGTAAGCTTTACTGATTTGTTTATCGTCAAGATCCTGGGGCCGACCCCCGATCAAGCTCAGAAACGTGCTGAGGCTTTGACCCAGGTCTATCGGGAATGGAATTTGGCCCAGTCCGACGCTCAGTCTCGCGACGCCGCTGGATTGTTGGACCGTCGGATGGCGTTGCTTCAAAAAAAAATGGCTTCGGCTCGACGAGAACTGCAGGGAATCAAGAAGGAGCGGGGTTTGGATTTGTCGGGGTCCGCTGACGCCGAACGGATCAAATCCGATCTTCACGCTCGGGAACGGATGATGGATTCCCTGTTGGCTGAAAAAGAGCAAGTGCAACGGCGTTTGGATGGTGACCCCATTAGTCAAATTCAGGTGGTGACCCCTCCGTTGGCGTCTTCTCATCCGCGGATGACACGCGTGCACTATCGGGGCCTGGCCCTGGTGTTAAGTCTTCTGCTCGCTTTGGGCGCGATTGTGTTGATGGAAAGCGTTGACTCTTCTGTTCGTCGTGCGGGGGATGTTTACTCTTCAACGTCTTCTTCTTTCCCTGTCATGACAGTCAACCGATGGGCCGATGGTCTCTCCGCACGCGAACGGGACAAGGGAGAGTTTCGGTCCCTGCTCAACCACATCCGCTCTTATTTGAAAGAAAAAAATACGGTTGTGCTTCAAATGGTTAGTGCTTTTTCAGGGGATGGGAAAACTACCTTGGCCAACCACTTGGCCGACATCCTTAGTGCGGCCGGCCTATCGGCCGTCGTGACCCCGGTCCCTGGGGAAAAGGTGTCTTCCGGAGCGGCCGGTTCTGTTCGGTCTTTTCATTCAGAGGAGGGGGGGCGTCCATCCGTTCGCATTTTAGATATGGACGCTCACGCGGACGATATTCTTTGGAATCAATTGGATTTAACAGCGGATATAACATGCGCGGTGCTTTCGGCCGGGAGGACCCCCCGCGCGTTGGTGAGAGCTTTAGAAGATCGTTTTTCTAAAAGCGACCGCCAACGGTTGTTCTTTATTCTTAATTCCTATAAAGACCCACTTCCTCCATGGTTGCGCCACTAACCGCTCGGACAGGACAAAGTTCTCTCGCGCTTGCGCTCTTCGTGGCGCCGGTAGCTTTTTTGTCCGCGTGGGTCGGGGGGAGCTCTCTTTGGGGTCCCGTGAGTGTCGTGGCGGTTGGTCTGGCCTGGGTCCATCCCATGGGCGTTCTGTTTTCGCTGATCTTATTGACCCCCCTTTGTCGTTTTCCAGAAGGGTTTGGTCTGACGCCTGAGTCTTTGGCACTTTTAAAATCCTTTCTGGTCCTCATTCTCTTCGCCGTCTTTTACCTCAAACATTTGCATCAATCATCACCCCTACGCTTCCCATCCGGCCTTAAGCTCTTTTGGGGGGCATGGTTGTCTTTAACCCTATTGTCTGTGTACACCTCCCAGGACATCGTATTGTCGCTGTATTACCTGATCGGCCCATTAGCGGGATTAGCATTTTTTCTAATTTTTTATCGACTTCCTGTCGAAAAGCATCGTTTTTGGTTAACCCTCATCCTTTGTGTGGCGGGTGCTGTGGCGGCTTTGGCACTCATTCAATATATCTTTGTAACTCAAAATGTGGGTCAACCCTTCTGGCGGTTCATCATTGCTCCTGGGGATCGAACATTCTACTCTCAGGGCCCTAACATCATCAATGCCACGTATCAATTCCGTGCTTCGGGGACCTTTTCCCATTCCAATCACTTGGGGATATATATAGCCCTGCTCATCCCTTTTTCCTTGGTTTTGGCATTGGATCGAACCCAATCCAAACCGCATAAATGGTTTTTTTGGGGCCTAATGATTTTGATGTTGTTGGGGTTGGCGGCCACCAATTCCAGGGCGGGTCTGTTGGCGTGCGCGGTGGGGATGGGGACGGTGGGCTTGCATCAAGGTTTTCGGTGGTTGTGGGGTCTGGTGTTCGCTGGAGTTTTGGTTGCGATGTCGGTGTACCCCTTTTTTCCAGGACCCCTGGAAGATGGTCTGAATCGAATGCTGCGAGTTGAAACGCGTCTTTCCGGTCGTGAACGCATTTGGCGTGAGGGGATTTCGTTGATCGCTCGGTTTCCCTGGTTGGGGGTGGGGCCGGGAAACCTTTCTAAATCCTACGTGTCTGAATTTGGCTATTTCGTTTACAACACGGTTGAGGAACAAAATATGTTGATGGAAACACTCCAAAAGAAGGGGGAGGAAACCACCCATCGTTTTCATATGCATAACCTTTACTTGCAATTATGGGCGGAGATGGGGGTTCTGGGACCGCTTCTCTTCTTGGCGGGGGCCCTGGGACTCGTTTTTTTCTTGGAACGCCCTGTCCCTCAGGCGGGCTTGTTTTCCCCGGGACGCGCGATCCGAATCGCTACATCTTCGTCCGTGATGGGGTTCTTGGTCTTTGGTCTTTTCGAATCCCAAGTTCCGTTCTCCATGCTGGGACTTAATTTGGCGGTGGCACCCCTCTTGGCCATGGGAATCCAGTCATGAAAAATACGTATTCCCGGGACAGCTTTTTTCTCTTTGCTTCGGAAGGAATTTCGGGTGTTCTTTTTGCTGGGGCGGGTTTGTTGGTGGCCCGAACCTTGGATGTCGAACATTTTGGCTGGTTTGTGGCCGCCTATTCCTTAGCGCAGATTTTCGCTGTTTTCTTGGATGTGGGGATGGGTCATTTGGTGGCCAAAGAACTGGCCGCGGGCCGGGACCTCCATCACCGGTTGACCAACGAACTGTTGACTTGGCGGATGATCCTATTGGGCGCGGTTTGTATGGTGTTTCCTCTTGCATCCAAATGGGTTTTGGCCTCCCCTTTGCCGAACACGGTTGTGTATAGCCTCACAGCTGGATTGTTTTTGTTCGGGCTAGGAGATTTCTTTTGTTGGATGTTGAAGGGTGCCAAACAACCTCTTTTGGCAGCCCAATTCAAATTATGGACACGGGGTCTCTTACTCCTTTTCTGTCTGGTGGCGTTGGTCGGGTCGGATCGATTGCTGGGGTTTGCTGCGGCCTATGGGGTGGGAGGACTCCTCACGGCGGTAGTTGCCTATTTCCTAGCAAAACGGCATTTGGGGCAAATCCGTCTGTTGCCTCTTCCCAAACAATTTTTCGTTGGGCCCCTGGCGGAAGTTTATAAACTGGGAGCTCTTTTGGTGGTGGGTATTTTCTACCTAAAACTGGATGTTCTTTTGGTCAACCGATTTAGCCCCGCCGATCAAGTGGGTTTGATGGGATGCGCTTCGCGTTTAAACGACGCGTTTCGTCTGATTCCCACAGCGGCGTATGCCGCGTTTATGCCCGTTTTCTCTGCGCTGGGAATTCACCGAGAACAATTGGCCCAGAAATTTACCGATGTTTTTTTGATCCTATTAAGCGTTTCTGTGATGATTGCTTTGTTCGGTTCAATATTTGCGGGTCCCTTGTTCTCTGGTCTTTTGGGCAAGACGTATCGTGAGAGCGCCCTCTATTTTCGTCCTTTGGCGTGGGGTTCTGTTTTTGTTTTCGGGACCCAGTTGTTGATCGGAATCCTTTACGCGAAAAGTGATTGGGCCACCATTTGGAAGGGGATGGGTGTGGCCTTGGGGTTGAACGCGGTTCTCAATATTCTCTTGATTCCGACCGTTGGTGCTCTTGCCGCTCCGTGGACCAAATTGGTTTCCGATGCGATGGGCTTTTATGTCCAGGCTCATGGGGTCAGACAGCATATCTCCGTTTCACCACGGATTCTGTTTCTCGGCACCACAGGTGGAGCGCTGGCGGGGATGTCGTTGTGGGGGGGGCTGGGCCACGGGTCCCTGTTTACCCAGAGCGGGGGAGCTTTGGTCTTGCTTCTGGTCCTCTTTTTTGTGGTCCGTCCGGATCTCTATTTTCGCCAGCGACAGGTCTTCGCTTGATCTTCTTCATCCCTGGAATCCTTCTGTCTTTCTGGGTCGTCCTCTCTGCTTATTTATATTGGGAGCCTTTTGTTGCCTTGTTGAATAACCCGACCCTTTCGGGGCCACCTGTGCCCCCTAAAATGGCCCCTGGCCTCTATTTTTTGGTGCTGGTTCCTTGTCACAACGAAGAACCGAATCTGAAGGCGTTAGCGGAAACGTTTTCTCGGCAAGATTATTCCCATGATCAATTTGAAGTGGTCATCATTGCCGATCATTGCACGGATCGGACGGCGGAGGTTGCCCGGTCGTTAGGGATGCGGGTGGTTGAACGCTGTGACGGACCTCGCTCGTGGCGTGGAGCGGCGGTGAACGATGTCCTGTCCACCCACTTGATCAACGAAACCTTTGATGGGCTAGTTCTTTTAGACGTGGACGCGCAAGTGGAGCCTGATTTTCTCACACGTGTGGAACGGTATTTAATCGCAGGGATCCCCGCCTTGCAATGCGCCACCCGGACAAAAAACCCAACGGAATCTTCTTTGTCACAGGTGGGTGATTTGATTCAGGTGTTGATCCGAAACCATCAACGGGGGCTCTCTTTGCGAGGAAACGCCCCTTTCATCATCGGTAGTCACGGGGTGGTTCTGAGTCGAAAAACTTTGGACCTTTTGGAATGGCGGACCAACACCGATCAATTAGCTGATGACGCAGAGCTTGGGTTCCTTTGTTTTCTTAAAGGGATCCCCTTCTCTTACGCTCCCGACATTGCCGTTGCCAATGAGGTTGTGCCGGGCGCCCAGATCCTTCAGCGCCAACGTCGGCGATGGAGCCAATCCAGTCTGAATTTGATCCCCCGTTACGCCTGGCCGCTCTTCCTCCGGGCACTGCGTGGAGATCAAGGGGCCTGGGCGATGCTGTTCGGTGTTTTGTTGATCCCGGCGTTCTCCACCCTGCTTTTCCTATCCGCGGGGTTATCGTTGTTGTTTGGTTTCTTGGGTTTTTGGTACGGACCATTCTTTGTTTTGGCCAGCGTCACTCTATTGGTGACAGGGGCCCATGTGGTCTACCTCCTTTGGTCCCTTTCAAGGGGGGGGCGTTCCTTGAGAGCCCGGGACGTGCGGGGTCTTGTTATTTATTGCGGGGTGAGGTTTATTTCTTTGCTTCAGGCGCCCTTTGCCGTAAAATCCAATCGATTTACCCCCGCCTCCCACGTGAAGGAGAACCCTTAACATGTGCGGCATCAGTGGAATTTATCATCCGCATCACATCCCCAACAATCGTTCGCGGTTATTACGACAAATGACCGGGGCCATGACCCACCGTGGTCCGGATGAAGACGGGTTCTATGAGAACCCCTCCGTTTCTCTGGGCATGCGTCGGTTGAATGTGATCGATCTTACCACGGGATCTCAACCCATCGCCAATGAGGACGGTAGCGTTCATGTGGTGTTCAATGGCGAAATTTATGGTCACGACGCGCTTCGGGATAACCTTCAGGCACAGGGGCATGTGTTCCGTTCTACTTCTGATACGGAAGTCCTTGTTCATCTGTATGAGGAGTATGGATTGGATCTTTTTGAACACATGGATGGCATGTTCGCCTTTGCTCTTTGGGACCAGAATCGGAAACGGTTGGTTGTGGGGCGGGACCGATTTGGGATTAAACCGTTGTTTTTTACCGTTCCCCGGCCTGACGGGGAATTCGCGTTTTCATCGGAACTACGTCCCTTGTTGGGGTTGCCCACTGTTTCTAAAACATGGGATCCCATTGCCCTCGACCAATATTTTACGCTTTCCTATATTCTTCACCCCCGTTCGGTCTATCGCGATATCCGCAAACTTCAACCAGGTCATTTGCTCTGTGTGGAGGAGGGACGGTTTAAGGAAATTCCTTATTGGACGTTTCCAGAAAATCTTCCAGCTCTGGGCCCGGTGGAGGCAGGGGGGGCCTTGGACAGGGCCCTCTCCTCTTCTGTGAAGGATATGATGCGAAGTGATGTTCCCCTAGGTGCTTTCTTAAGTGGAGGACTGGATTCTAGTACGGTGGTTTACCACATGGCCGCTCACAGTGCCCGGCCCATCCAAACCTTTTCGGTTCGTTACGATGAATCTTCTTTTGATGAGGGGCTCCTGGCCCGTGAAACCGCCCAACGGTTGGGTACGGAACACCACGAAATATGGGCACGTCCGGAAGATATACGTCTTTTACCCGAAACCATGTCGTCCTTTGGAGAACCCTTCGCGGATCCTTCCCAAATCCCCACTCATCTGGTGTCGGGGTTGGCGCGGCGCCATGTCACCGTGGCTCTTTCCGGTGATGGGGGCGATGAGATTTTGGGGGGCTATTTGACCTATGTGGCCTCCCTGTTGGCCGATCGTGTGGGGAGACTCCCATGGGCAGGACGGGAATTTCTCCGTTGGTGTGCTCACCGGATGCCCGTATCCCACGGGCGCGTGAGTTTTGATTACAAGATAAAAAAATTCATGGATGGGTGCGAACTCCCTCCGTTAGAGCGTCACGCGGCCTGGAAATTCATTTTCACACCTCAGGATAAACAAAGCCTCTATTCCACAACATTTAAAAAGGAGGTCGCTTCTGTTTTGAATCAACCTGTCTTTGATCAGTGGAAGGGTCTTTTCGATCCGACGGTTCGCTCATCGGTCCATGCGTATCAAAATTTGGATATAAAAACATTTCTGGTGGATAATAATTTAACGAAAGTGGATCGAATGAGCATGGCCCATTCGCTGGAAGTGCGCGTTCCCTTTTTGGATCTCCGTGTTATTGAAGCCACGCGCCGCATGGCTTCGAGCCACAGGGTTCAGGGGTGGCAAACAAAAGTGTTATTGAGAAAGATTATGAAAGGGCGACTGTCATCGGAAGTCCTGACTGGAGCTAAGAAAGGATTTGCTGTTCCCCTCGCTTCTTGGCTGAAGGGCCCCGCCAAAGTGTTTTCGGAAAATATGCTTCGCCCGGAACGTCTGGGAAAATCAGGGATATTAAATCCTAAATTCGTGAGCGAGGTGGCCCAGCGCCACGCGCGGGGAGATCGCGACATGAATCGTCAACTGTGGAACCTGATTTGTTTCCAAACGTGGTTTGAAGGAAGTGAGGTGTCGACTTGTCTTTGAGAGAAGGAATGATCCTGGCGGCCTTTGGCGTTGTGTTCTATACCTATTTGGGATACCCCTTTCTTCTGTGGGTGTTGTCTCGATTTAAACCACGGGAGAAAAAACAGGCTCCTTACACCCCCGCGGCCACGGTCTTAATTGCCGCGCACAATGAAGAGAAATGGATTGAACCGACCCTTCGGTCGTTATTGAATTCGGATTATCCTGCGGATCTGTTGGATATCGTGGTGGTCTCCGATGCTTCCACGGACAGGACCGAGGAGATGGTTCGGTCTCTTCATGATCCGCGCGTGCGCTGGCACCAAATGCCCAGGCGGGGCGGAAAAACGAAGGCCCTCCGCGAGGGGGTTCATCAGACGAACCGTGATTTCATTGTTTTGGCTGACGCGAGTAGTCTTTTTGCACCTTCGGCTGTTCGAAATCTTTTGCGGCATTTTCAAGATCCCCGGGTGGGTTCTGTGGTGGGGAGAAAGGGGATTCTCCGTACTGGCACTTCTTTGGCTGCTGCGGAAGGGTCTTATTGGCACTATGACGCTCTTCTTCGTGAATGGGAAAGCCGAACGGGCGGCTCTTGGGTGGGGTGTGAAGGAACGATCACTGCTGTCCGAAAGTCAAACTATGATTTGGATTTTGGAGATGATTTGGCCGAGGATTATTCCATGTGTTGTCGTATTTACGAACGCGGATTGATCAATCGCTTTGATTCCCAGGCTGTGGCGTTCGAAGCCTCTGCCCAGGATATGCTCATGGAATTCCGGCGCCGTATTCGCGTCTGTGTGCGGGGGATACGGGCTTTATTCGCTTTTGGATATTTATTGAATCCCATCAAACACCCAGCCTATTTCTGGCAAAACATATCTCACCGCCTTCTCCGATGGATTGTTCCTGTTCTTCTGGTGTTCATTCTGGGTGCCAGCGCTGGGGCCCCCTCGCCTTGGATTCAGGGGCTCTTTTATTCCCAAATCATTTTCTATGGTTTCGCTGGACTGGGGATACTCTTTAAGTGGCGAGGTCGTCCTCTTTATCGGTGGGCGGCTTTTCCGGCATTCTTTGTGACTCTGAATGGAGCGGCTTTGGTTTCGTGGTTTCTCGTGGCACGGAAATACGGTGTCTGGGACCGGACTGAACACGAATCCGTTGGTCCGGTTCGGACGCCTAAGGACGGAAATCTAGGTTAATCATGAATTCCCATCCCGTGAAAACAAAGGAGAAGCCCGGGATTCCTTTTCCCAGGATCAAATCAAAGGGAGATCAAGGGAATCCTACTGGGAGGGTCTCCCTTCGTCCGAACGGCGCCACTTTTTACGGTAAACGTTTTTTCGATGTCGTGGTGTCTACTCTTTTGTTGATCCTCTTAAGTCCTTTTTTGGGAATAATCACACTGGCCATTGTTCTTGATTCGCCTGGGATGCCTCTTTTTCGTCATCGCCGTGTGGGATGGAAACGACGTCCGTTTTGGATGATGAAATTCAGAACGATGGTCCACGGGGCCGAAGGAAAACGGGCGGATACCTTTCGCCAGTTGGAAGATGCGGGTTTAGATTTTAAATTGAAAAAAGACCCGCGGTTGACTCGCCTTGGGGGGTTCCTTCGAAAATTCAGTTTGGATGAACTCCCCCAATTGATTAATGTGCTTTTAGGGGACATGAGTTTGGTGGGCCCCCGCCCCCACAGCATGGCCAACTTTGAAAGACCCTTTGAGGATGAACCCCTAAAAGCCATTTGGGTAGTGGACCGACACCAGGTGCGACCAGGAATGACGGGCCTCTGGCAAATCAGTGGTCGCAATAATTTGGCGTTGGCGTACCGAATTCATTTAGATTTACGCTATGTGCGTGAAGGGAGCTGGGCCATGGATCTTGATATTCTTCTTAAAACCTTTCTTGCGGTCATTAAACATGACGGAGCCTACTGATTCTTTTATGGAACATGTCATGGATTTTGAACATGGGGTTTCGGAAAAGTTTTTAAACACACTTCGATGTCCTGTTTGTCAAGGTGCATTGGGGTTTCATTCTTCTGTGGCGAAAGGGGCGTGCGTTTCTAAGGGTTCGTTGGGATGCTCTCCCTGCGGTCGAAACTATCCGATTGAGGACGGGATACCGCACTTGTTTGTGGAATGGGTTTTACCTGCACCCGGGAGCGATCATCCCTTTCCCCAGTATCTTCTTTCCCCGGCACATCTTCAAGAGCGGGCGAAAAAGGTAGGCGCGGACAGGATCGTTCTCTCTCGCACGATTGATCCAAGAGGCTTCTTTCACCGGAAACTCCAAACGCCCTTAACGATTCTTCGACTCTTCCTTTGGTTCGGGGTGGTGGCGGCTTTGTTCCTAGGGGATACGCCGCTTCTTTTCTTCTTTGGATCAGGATTTGTTCTTGATTTCGTGTTGATGGCCTATTCCAAGCGGCGTCAATATAAATTCGAATTGGCTCAACTCCTGGCTTTCGCTCGGAAAGGAGTTTTGCATGAAAAGGATATCACGGTCTCCATCCCTGATGCCGCCGAGCCGGATTTTCATGGGCGGGTTGAAAATCGAACGGAAGAGATCGAATCCGTTCTCACGGGCTGGCCCTTTCAGGGGAAAGAGGTCCTTCATGTGGGGTGTGGGGGTGAAAACGAGGGGGATATCAATTCGGTGTATTTAAATCGTGGTGCTAAATTAACGGGTTTGGATGTTTTCGCCCCGGGGCTTAAAACGTTTAAAAAACGATTTAAGAGTGAAGGGGTTTTGGCGGAAGCGTTGCGAATTCCTTTCCGGAACGAACAATTCGATTTTTCCAATGGGACGGACATTATCGAGCACGTCCACGACCCCTTTCGTTTTTTAGAGGAAAATTGGCGGGTATTGCGTCCCGGGGGGGGGCTCCTCCTCATCACGCCCAATCGATGTCGGGCTCGTCGTGGCCTGGGTTTTGTAAACCCTTTCCTATTCTTTCAAGGGGTGTTGGGCCACTTTTATCCTTCAACGCTCCCTCCTTTGGAACTCATGTGTCGGCATCGGGATTTCATTTTCTTTCACACGTCTTTCTCTCAAAAAGAATTGACCACGATGCTGACGCGCGCTGGATTTCTTATCGATTGGGTGGGAATTAAGGCTTATCGCGGTCCGGGAAAGCGATTCCGGAAAAAACTAGAACGTATTCCTTTTCTGCACACTTTAAATGACTCTCTTTTTGTGTTGGCACGGAAACCCCAGGTGCGTTCATGAGTTTGCGTCAATGGACGATTCAATTCGTGACTCGCTTGGTGGCCTGGACTCATCGGTGGCAGACAGTGGTTGTGAGGGATTCCGAACGAAAGGTGAATCTGGGATCCGGGTTTCAGGTGGCCAAAGGATGGATTCACATGGACGCGAGTCTGAATAGTTTTTTTGCCCGGTTCCCGCGCGTGGTGTTGCGGCTTGTTTACAGGGTATCCGGTGAACGAGAAAACCATTCTTTTGCAACTTTTGAAGAGATCCTAAAGAGTCATCGGTTTGTCCATCATGACGTCCACTATGGGCTCCCTTTTGAGAATAACTCGTTAGAGAATGTCTACTCTTCCCATTTTTTGGAACATTTGAACTCAAACGATGGCTTGGTGTTGCTCAAGGAAATTCACCGGGTTCTTCGACCGAAAGGGCGCGTTCGAATCTGTGTGCCTGATTTGGAATATGTCTTTCGACTCTATCACGGGGGGGAAAAGGAACAAGCGTTGTCTTATTTCTTTGTTCCGCCCCATTTTGGCCCTCTGCTTCATCACAAGAGCATGTATGATTTTGAAATGCTTTTCTCCCATTTAGAAAAAGCGGGTTTTTCGCAAATAAAGCAATGTCGTTTTCAAGAGGGGAAGACACCGGATTTGGCGTTTCTGGACAACCGTCCGGAAGAGACGCTCTATGTGGAAGCCATTAAAAACTAGTTCATCCTTTAGGGGGGGGAATATGGAGAATCACAGGGTGAAAGTCTTTTTCCTTGCCGCGATATCGTCATGTTTAATATCTTGGATTAATTCGGAGGGAACGGCCCATGATTCTTATGTGCCCGTGAGCGCTGAAGTTCCTTTCCCTCCAGCTCCGACTCAAATGTTTGGGATTAATTTCAGCCCCTACATGGATGGGCAGGACCCGCGAACGAGTGTCTCCATCAGCGAATCTCAAATTCGGGCCCGCATGGAATTGGTGGCGCCCTACACCCAGTGGGTGCGTACGTTTAGCATGGTGGATGGGCTTGAGAAATCGGGGGCCATCGCTCATGATCTGGGTCTAAAAGCGGCCTTGGGCGCTTGGCTCGGACCTGAATCTTCGGCGGCGGGATTGGCGGCGAATCAACTCAACATTGCCAATCTGATAGCGGCGGGCCAGCGGGGGGAAGCGGATCTGTTGATCGTGGGAAGTGAGGTTTTACTGAGGCGAGATCTCACTTCCACGCGATTGGCGGAATACTTGAACCAGGTGAAGACCTCTGTCCCGGGGGTCCCGGTGGCTGTGGCTGAAGTTGATAATGCCCTGTTGGATGCCCCTCTCGTGACGGCCGCGGCGGACGTGTTGTTGGTAAATATCTACCCGTTTTGGGAAGGGGTTCCTCTCGAATCAGCGGTGTATCCCCTTTTGGCTCGGTTCCGTCGCATGGAAACACTGGCGGAGGGCAAGCCGGTGTATCTTTCCGAGACGGGGTGGCCGAGCTGTGGGGATGACCGCGGCGGGGCCGTTGTCTCTCTCTCCAATGCCGCTTCCTATTTTTTTAGTGTTCAGACCATGGTTCAATCTGAGAATATCCCGGCTTTTTATTTTGAGGCCTATGATGAAACCTGGAAAGCCAACACCGAGGAAGGATCGCGGGGGGCTTGTTGGGGTGTCTGGGACAAAGAGGGGATTCTTAAACCTGGTTTTGAATCTTTCTTTTCGGGAAGCAAGGCACCCAATATCTGGAGTGGCCTTCCTCCCGTGGACGGTCCGGGGGCCCCGAAAGTCGTGATCACGCAGGTGCCTCCCTATGAGGACTCCGCTTCATCCGTCTATGGCCGAGTTCTGCACGTCTCTCCCGATGCCTATACCGTTTCTCTTTTTATTTATGTGATCAACAACTGGTGGGCGAAACCCACATACGCTCGTCGCGTTAATATAATTCAGCCTGATGGTTCATGGGATCTTTTGCCTTCATCGGGTGGAATGGACCGGTTCGCGCTCAAATTCCGTGTTCTGGTTTTTCCTTCCGGATACCTCCCCACGGCTTCCGGAAACTCTCAAACGTTTCCGCCCTCCTGGGAATCGGCAGCCGTGGCCATGGCCGAGGTCTATCGTACCCCGAACCCCTTGGGGGGAACCATTCGTTCCCCGGCGAACGAGGCTGTTCTTCGCCACCCGACGGTGGTCCAGGTGGATCCTGAGTCCAATAGGGGGATCACCGGAGTTGAATTCTCGGTGGACGGGGTGTTTGTGGCTACCGATACTTATCATCCCTTTGAATTCCAGTGGGATCCGGCCACCGTTGAATCAGGGGTTCATACGCTGGGCGCCCGGGTGTTGGAAATCACGGGGACAACCTTTGACGTGTCGGTCCAAGTCACAAAACCTTAAATGCGCTCTCTCTCTTTGCCAAACCACTTCCAGAACTTCTTGAGGTTCTTCTCCCCACGGTTTTTCACCACAATCAAGAGTTCTGGCCCGCGGGGGCTTTTCACGGCGCTGAGCATTGTCCAATAGGTCGGCCCCTTTCCAATGGCAATCTCTTCAACACCCAAGCCCCTGATCGGGTCCAAGGGTTGGCCCTCTTGGACCTTGGCCATGCCCGTTTGTTGATCGCATTGACCCGGCGCAAAGACTACAAGTGCCGACGCTTTTGTTCGTCATCACCTTGCAAATTCCACTGCCCGTTAGGCCAGGCGGAGCGTGACAGGCTGGCATCTGGTGCGGCCCTCTTACCTTGTGAATAAGGAGTTTACCGCAACAGATGCTTCTTTTTACACCCACCCTCCCTCCTCATGAGCCCTTTTATAGGTCATAATAGGAGTGTCGTTCCACTCAATGCCCCCAGGAGGCCCTATGGATCCAGTGACACCTAAAGGTGAACAACCGGAAAAAGAGAAATTTCGTTCAGGGATGGAGGATGAATTTAGAAAGTGGGGAGCCCGTTTGGATGAGCTTTTAGGGAAGGTGGATCAAGCCACGGGGGATGCGAAAGCGGACCTCCAAAAACAAGTCGCTCATTTGAAAGAAAAACAATCCCAATTGAGGGAGAAACTGGGCGCCTTGAAAAACGATTCTGGGGAAGCCTGGGACGGATTAAAAGTTGGGGTTGAGGCCGCCTGGCACGATCTGAAATCCGGTTTGAACTTGGCGTGGGACCGATTGCGTCCCAAAAACGACGGGACGAAAGAGAAATCTTCCAAGGATAAATAATTCCACGCTTTTAAGGAGAAAACCATGACGGAACAAACACCAGATTCTGTTTCACCGGCAACGCCCATTGAGACCAACCGTCCCCAAAAGACCTACGGGACAGCGGTTAAAGTAACCCTCATCAATCTAGGTCTGTTGGTCTTGATCGGGGGTGGTTTGTATTTATGGAAAGAGCTCTCTGTACGGAAAGTTATAAATGAAAGTGCCCAACGGGAAGAAGCCGTTGTGGCCAAAACTCAATTGGAATTGTCGAAGAGGACGGAAGGATTTCTTCAATTGACCGCCATCCCCTTCGTTTGGGCTATTCGTTCCGAGATGTTGCGTGAAAACATGGAACAGGTGGACGGGTACACCCGCTCGTTTGTTCGACAACCGGGGGTCGGGTTTGTCGCCGTGGCGAACGCGGCGGGAAAAATTGTGGTGGCCACAGATAAAAAATGGGAAGGCCAGCCCCTCACCGGCCTAATTGCTCAAGAGATCGTGGCGGTTTCCAGCGTGCAAGTTTTGAAGGGCGCGGCCGAGGAGTCCTATCAGGTGGTGGCCCCGGTGATGGGCTACAACTCTCGCCTGGGAACGGTTCTTCTTTCTTTTTCAGCGGGGGCAGTGGAGGTTCAGGCGGGGGCCGGTGAGCTTGATCCTAAGGTATCCCAAAAATAACAAATAGGAGATTTACGCCCCTGTGGAGGGCCTTTCTTCAAAAGGTTCTGGGGTGAGAACAATTTCATTTTGGCCCCAACCTCTTTTCTTGAACTCATTGAGGATGGCCTCCGTCACGTCGGAGGAGAACGCGAATTCGAGACGGGTGTCTAAGACGTAGGCTTTTATTTTTAATTGAGTCAGAACCCTCCGTTCGATCGGTTTTTCCACAACGACAACGGTCACTGGTTTTTTGAGGTAGACGTGGGGCGACGTGATGGCGGCTTCCCAGGCGATCTTTCGGGCGATCAGAATGTCCGCTTGGGGCGGGAGATAAATCTCGGTAACCACCTGGCAATCCAACGCCCCGGAGTTGGCGTTGGAAACGGATTTGTTCACGATTTCCATGTTGGGAACCGAGACGGTGTTGTCGTCCGGCGTAACGATGCGTGTGGTTCGAAGTCCAATTTCAACCACTTCTCCGTAAAACTCCCCAACTTTTATTTTATCCCCAACCTGAAACGGTCGATCCAAGACAATCATTAACCCACCAAAAATATTTTTCAACATGTCCTGGGAGGCGAACCCGATGGCCACCCCAGACGCGGTCATGAACGCGAGAAGAGTCTCCCGTTGAGGATGAAAAACCCAAACAACGACCACATAAATTGTCGCGCTCCAAACCAAAACTTGGAACGCGGGTCCGGCTTTTTTTAAGAAACGGTATCGCGCGGCTCGTTCCGATAACGTGTTTAAAATGAAGAGACCCAATCGAATAGCGAGGAAGGCCCCCATGACCAGCGCGATAGAAAACGCTATTTTAATCCCTAAGTTAGATGCCCGTTGACGCACTTCTCCCAACGGTTCTTTTAAGGATTGAGAAGCAACGGCGATGTTCATGGAGAGGGATTCTTCTTTGTGTGTGATTTCGACCGGTTCCGCTGATCCGGATTTTCCACCCCAGGCCAGTGTCCCTCCCCACAGACCGATACCCAGGATGACCGCCACGACGATTCGACGCTTAATCATAAATGAGGTTTCCTTCCCGTAAAACTTTAATGATTGCGGGGACTAAAATCGGGTTGGGCTGGTATCTCCCCAGAGGGGTTTCCAGGAGTAACTTTTTGTCCGAAAGCTCACGCAGCAGTATTTCGCCATGAGAAAGAGTCGATCGAAAAATTTTTGAGTAAAGAAGAGGCGTCATGATCCCATGTTGCAAAGTGGCCAGCAGCGTCATCCGATGCAATGGACTTAACATGCGGATGACCCCGGTGTCCAGGGGTTTAAGAGGATGAACCAACACTTGTTTATCGTCCGAGAAATCCACAGAAGACAACCAATAGAACAAGGCCGAGTAGGTGTTTCCATCAGAGGCCTCTTTCAGGTCTTGAAAAAAACGGTTCCGAATGTTCGGTTGGGTGTCTTTTTCAGAGGTTTGCTTTTTCCAGGATAAAACTTTTTTAGGGATAAACCCGTCGGGAGCGACAAAAACTAAATCGTAGCCTGTGATTTCATGCCGCACCGTCATGACCCGTTCGAGATCTTCACGATCCATGTTTCTGGCGTTAATGGTGTAGGAAAAATGCCGGGAAAAAGAACGGACGCGATCCAGATATTTCCAGGCTGTTTCTCCCAGACTGACCACCCAAAGAATTTCTGGACGGGTGGCGCTCATGAGATGAATAAAGGCATCCAAGGCCTCAAACCCTCCAATGCGACGACTAAAGAGAAGGTTGGCCCCTTCCAAAACCACCACAGCTTTCCCTATTTGTTCTTGAAGGGCTTGGGAGATGTCCCCCAGGGTCGGTTCTTTGGGGAGTTTGCTGAGCTTTAAAGCCTCCGTTAGAAACTGAAAAAGACCCGGGATGTCATCTTGAATGTCCTTCAATGTAATGAAATGAAAGGGAACATCGGAAAAAAACCGTTGTTGTCCACAAAGGATCAAACTTGTTTTTCCGCTTCCCACGGGACCAAAGATTCCGATAGAAGATGGAAATCCTTGTTGCCAACGATCCCGGGCGGACTTCAGAACTTCCAGAGATTCGTCTCGGCTAACAAAAAAATCTTCATCGTCCAACGGTTCAAAACGGAAAACCCGTCGATACAAAGGCGGAACCTTTGCCAAGGGTTGGGAAACGGTCGCTCCGTCCAACGAGTCCAGCCACAATTGGGTGTCGGAAGGTTTGAGTCCCAAGTGAGCCCTGGCTTGGCTTAATTTCTCCCGCCATTTTACCCATTGGCGTCCCAAAAGAGAAACGGCAATCCGGGAGCGTTTTTTCATTCGCGACCACCGTTCTTGGCTGGCAAGAACGAAATTTTCCATTTTTTGGGTGACGATGGCTCCCACAGTATCGGCGACGTCTATGTCCTTGCGAATGCGTTGGAGAACGTTCTCGGCTTGGGAAACCAAATCGGCTTCGATTTGTTTGTGTTCTTGGGCCATTTCATCCAGCAGGGTTTTGAGGCGGGTTACAACCCGGTCCATCCCTCCCTCGGCTGTGGCCCGGGCTGAGGTCAGGGCGGAGGGGGGGATCGATCCCTGGGCATCTTCCTTGAGTTCTGCTGACGCCGATTCTAAGTTGAACTGGACCACACGGGCTGATTCGCGAAGAACTTCTTGCACTTTGTGGGCCATCCCGTTCGTTCGCGTTAACCCTTGCCGGATGGACAGGGGGAGGTCGTTGCCCAATCGGGCCTGTAAAATCGATTGCCACGGGATCTTTCTGACGCGAACAGGCCACTCGCGTTCGCCCAAAGAGAGGGGCTGAGAGAGCCACGAGAGTCGCCGTTCCACCCACCGGTGTCCGCGTCTCAAGACTTTGGCGATTTTTATAGTGAGCGAATCTCCTTCTTCGAATTTAAGATTTTCATTGGTGTGAACCACCACATAGTGGGGAGGGGCCACGCGAACAATGGCGTCCACCGATTGGGTGAGTCGTTCGCGAAACGCCGCGGCTAAGTCCGTGCGGCGGGCCAATCGTGACACACGCCGGTGAACCGTGAGAACCAGATCCCCCACGCGGTTTTCTTCCTCTCCGATGAACGTCCGTAAGTTCAGAGAAGGGGTGGGCATTTCAAAAACAGCCAAAACCCCGGCCTGCTCTTTAATGAGGTCGGTGGAGAGTTGTTCCACATGTTTGGCAATATTTTCCTGAACTTCAGTTTGGATGTTTTTGGATAAATCCATTAGAGTTTTTGTTAACCAAAGGGCCAAACCGTTCATTTGTTCGTCCAAAGGGGTCCCTTGATCTTTGGCTTGATCGACCGGAACATAAGTCCCCCCTAGAAAGACCCCAACGCCCCGAACCATTAAGGTAAAGAGCCAAGTCGCCCCCAAAACAGCCAGGACCCAAGCTCCCACCCAAACCCAGGTTTGGTCAATGAAAGGGGGATAGTGAGAAAAATAGAATTCTTGAAGATAATTCAATTTGGTTTGGACAAACGACATTTTAACGCCTCGGTGTGATGTTACGTATGTGCTTATAGTACTATTTAGTGAGTCAGAATTGCGGCACAACCTTGCCATTGACAAGGGGTGGAATGGGGCAGTATATCTATGAAAAGGAATCAAGGAAGAGTGATATTTCAGGATGATTTCAGTTCGCGAGCAGGCAGAAGTCAGGGGTTCCAGGTAAGCTTGAGTATGGAGAGTGATCGCCAAAAATGAAAAGAATAAGGCAGGGTCAGGTCCTTCTAGGCGCTTTTGTCCTGGGAATTTTGTTGACGACCCCAGCGGCAAGTTGTGTCTATCTTTCAACAGCCCCATTTTCGTTGGTGAACGAAATGGGCCTAACGCTTCATTGGGGTTCCTTGTGCAGCACGGGTACTGTCCAATACAGTCAGGTGGATGACGACCCGGCTTTCCTTTCTCCGTTCACCCTGGCGACTTTCAACCCGCCCACCGTTTTCGGTTCAACGATCCCGCTTCTCCCCAACACCCTCTATTACGCTCAAGTGTCCACCCTGGCGTCCATGGCGGGCAGCGTCGCGCTGGGCTCTACTCGTACGTTGGCCAATCTTCCCTTGGCGCTTCCAGTGTCTGTTGTTTCCACCACTCAACTGCAACCTCAGTGGGGACAGAACGGGAATCCCCTGGGCACTCTCTATGAAATTCAAACCACTTCGGACGGTTTTACGACAGTTATTGAGACGACCGCCACAATGAACACGGACATCATCTTTAACGGATTTTCTCCCAACACCACCTACAGCTTTCAGGTTCGTGCTGTTAACACTGACGGGAATCAAACCTCCTTCGTTTCGTTGGGATCCACAGCCACCGCGGCAGAGGTTCCGGGAATGACCGTCCCCAGGTATTCCCATTTGACTGTACAGGGTTTCCGTCTTCACTGGACCTCCGGAGCGGTGATAGGAAATCCACCCGACACTGTCTATGAGGCGCAACTTTCCCCCGTGTCCGGATTCAGCCATGGTCTTGTTTCCACGTCAACCGCCCAGCTTTACGCGGATTTTAATGGGTTGGCGGAAGGAACGACCTATTTCGCCCGTGTTCGAGCGGTTAATCGGGAGGCTCTGGTCACCTCGTATCAATATTTTGGTTCCACGGGCACACTCCCTTTCTATAACACCTCGGGGTCCTCTGGATCGATTCAAAGTCCTGACGGCGCTGTGCGTTTCACGGTGTCGTCTGGAACATTCGCGGAGGACTATCGTCTTGTGCTTTCCACCACTCCGATTCTCACGCCGTTGGGGTCTCTGGAGCTTCCCAGCCTGATTGCTTCCGCTGAATCCAAGTTGGAACAAAACCCGACTCTTCCCCGCACCCCTCTCCCGGGCGCCGTCGCGGAAATTCGGGCCATGGACATAGGAGGGGCCTTCCTTTCACCCCACGGGAATGTGGAAGTGCGGTTTCTCTATCCGTCCGCTGACGGTGAAAATGTGGATGTGGGGTCTGGCACGAAACTTCGAGCGCGAACCCTTTCCGTTTACCGATTAAATGAAGAAAAGGCTCTCTGGGTCCGATTGCCCTCCTCTCGCGTGGATCTTAACGCTCGGTCTGTTACCGTGAGCGCCCCTGGGTTGGGTGTGTTCTCTGTTTCGGGTCAAATGGATACCCGTTTAGAAACGGCGTACGCTTATCCGGTCCCTTTTCGAGGGGAACGGGGAGACTCCGCGATCACTTTTGGGGACCTGGCTGAAGTCGCTACCGTCCGTGTCTTTAGTTTGCCGGGGCGGTTGATCAAAACCCTTGAAGAAAAAGATGGGGACGGTGAGCTGGTGTGGGATGTGCGTGATGAGGAAGGGGATCCTCTCTCCAGTGGCGTCTATTTCTATCTCATTGAAAGTCCCACCGACAAGAAACGCGGGAAACTCGTTATTCTCCGGTGATCCCATGAAAAAAGAAATCCTTCTCGTGTCCATGGTCATCGGTTGGGTGGGTGGCTTTGGTTCCCTGGCTCAGGCGGGACGAACCGACTCGTTTGAATTTCTACGGCTTCCTACGGGCGCGCGTACCTCCGCTCTGGGCGGTGCGGGTGTGGCAGAGGCTACGGGTTTGGCGGGGATTCAAATCAATCCGGCGGGCCTGGGCCGAATATGGCGGGACGAAGTTTCCTTGAGCGGGGCCCGATGGATCGACGATGTGGACGTTCAGAATCTGGGATTCGCCCATCCCTTTATGGCCGGTGGGGCTCTGGCGGGAGGACTGACCACCCTGAGTTATGGGGACATCCCTGGGTATAGCCCCACCGGGGGGTCCGAAGGGAATGTGAACGCCCGGGATACCGCCACTCGATTGGGGTATGGGAGGAACTTTGGGTCCCGTTGGGCGTGGGGAGTTCAGGGAACCTACGCCCAGGAACAATTGGCGGGCACCAGTGCCCACGCGCTTGTTTTAGATGGGGGAGGTCTTTGGTCTCCCGCCCGTCAGGGGCCCTTGAAGACGTTAACGTTCGGAGCTGCCTTTCGTCATTGGGGGCAAAATCCAAAATTCCAGGGTAAAAATGAGTCTTTGCCCCGTTCCCTTCAAGCCGGAGTGAATTTTCGACCCTTTTTTGAAGGGCTAAGCGTTTCCGTGGATGGGCTCTTTCCGGCGGGGCAGAGTCCGTCCCTGGTCGCGGGGGTGGAATATTGGGCGCGTGATGCGGCGGCGTTCCGGGTGGGATTTAATGGGCGTGAGGCTCGCGAAGGCAGTGGGGTGACCCTCGGGTTAGGTTTTCGGGCTTGGGACTTGGACGTTGACTATGGGTATGTTCCCCTTGGGGCACTGGGTGAAATTCATCACCTGGGGATAACGTATCGCTTTGGAAACATGGCGGAAAAACATTACGCTCGCGGGGTGGTTAGTTTGCAATCCAAAGATTACGCCCAAGCCGTGATCCATTTTGCCCGGGCCATTTCTAAAAATCCAGACCATCGGCGCGCGCTTATTGGTCTGCGGGACGCCAACGCCCTCCTCCAAAAACAGAACATCACCCTTACCCCATGAAATGGGTTTTTAGAATGGGGGTCCCAGCAGGGGCGCTGGTCTTATTATTGGGGAGTGCTTTCGCAGGTGAAGAAACGCCCAAGTCCTATTTTCAGGAGGGACAAGCGGCTTATGATCGCGGGGAATACGCCGCGGCCGTCAACCTTTTAACGGAGGCGTTGATTCACACGCCGCGGGACAGGCGGGTATCCCGACTTTTGTTGTCGGCGGGACAAAAAGTAATTGACGGAAACAAGATCGATCGAATCCCCGCCAAAGATCTCCAACAGATCATTGATCAGGCTGAAAATGTTTTGGAGGAAAGACAACGGGATCTTCGCCGGGCGCTGGCGGAGTTGAAAATCGCCGAACGGGCAAGCCATAAACGCACCCCCAAAGAAACCTTGCGGGCCTGTCGCGGTGTGGACCTGATGTTGGAGGTCACGTTGGGGGATGATCCTGCCAGCCAAAAGTTTCGGGATTATCTCCATTCGGTTTGTTCCAATTTGGAGGCCGCCTTGCACGCGGGAGTTCTCCTTAACCCATCGGACGAAAAACGAGTCATGGGCTATGTGGCTTTTTGCAAATCGGATTGGGAGGAAGCCTCCCGATCGTGGGGAGAAGCCTTATCGCTCAGGCCGGACGACGGTCCTCTGCGGGACCTGTGGGTTGAAGCCCAGGATCGGTTTGAAAAAGATCAAACAGAAAAAGAAATAGAACAGGGATTGGCGAAGGCGGAAACCGCGATTAAAGAAAAAAGAGACAAAGACGCTCTTTCCCTGTTGCAAAGCGCCATGAAGGCCGCTCCGGGAGACAAACGATTAATTCTCCTTTTTGAAAAAACGCAAGAACGGGTGTCTCGTGAGGCTCGCGAAAAGCTGGTCCTCTTTCATCGTGAAAAAGCACTCAAAGCACAACGGGCGGGCCAATGGATCTCGGCCGCCCAAGGGTGGCTGGCGGTGCTCCAGGAAGATCCGTTGGACCCTCAGGCCCGGGACGAAATTGAACGTATCCGAGTGCGCGTGGGGAACCGGTTGGGCCGCCTTGTTGAAACAGAGGACCCCGTTCTGGCGGGAGACGCCGCGGAAACGGCAGAAAAATTATACACCCTTGGGCTCATCCGTTACGCCGAGGGGGACCTGTCTGGAGCGGCCGACCGATTTCTGGCGTGTTTAAAGGTCAACCCGGGGCACGCCTACGCCCGTAAAGCGCTCGAACGTGTCCATGAGGAAAGAAGGCCGACCCCGTGACTCTCCGGACGCGGTTCATGCTCTACGTGGCGGGATTGACGGTTGGATCTTTCGTTCTTTACGCGGGGGCTTTGTCCTGGACCCAACGGGAAATTTTAGAGCAAGAACAGGATCGTGCCAACCGCGAAGAAAGCGGACGGTGGACTCTCCTGTGCGAACAATCGGTTCTTTCTAAAGATGAAATTACGCTCATTCATTACGTTCGTGAACTTCTTCATTCGGACGATGTCCGTTGGGCTTCATTTCTCGCGACGGATGGGCGGGTGATGATGCATACGGAATTAAGCTTGAAAAATAGCGTGGCGATCGATGCGATCAGTCATTGGGCCCGCGGGTTGGACCGTCCTGGCCACCGCGTTTTTCCTGAGACGGAAGGGACGCCCCTGGTGGTTTACGCGGGACCGGTGAACCGGGGGGGGGAACGGGTGGGCGTGGCCCTATTGGCGTTTGATGGTCGGGGCCAGAAAGACCGTGTCCACACGGCGTTGGCGGCCTCGTTGCAACGGTTCGGGGGGGCCACGGTTGTCTGTTTGGTCATTGGTGTTTTGGTTTCCATGGGAGTGGCGCGGGGTTTGGTGTGGCCTTTAAATGAGCTCACCCTCGCTGTCCGTCGATTGGGGAGGGGGGATTGGGGGGCGAAACCCTCTGTGACCCGGCGGGATGAAATAGGCGAGTTGGCTTCGGCTTTCAGAGAAATGTCCCGCCGCTTGGCCAAACTTGACGAGTTGAAGGACGAATTTGTGGCCACGGTCTCCCATGATTTACGCAATCCTTTGGGGGCCATCACGATGGCCACGAAGTATCTGATGGACCCGCCGGCGCCCCTTTCTAAAGAATCCCACCAACAAATATTGGCCACGATTCTCGTGAGCACCGCTCGACTTCGAAACATGGTCGATAATATTTTAGACGCCGCTAAAATCAAACAGGGTCTTTTGGACTCTTTAACTGAGGATTTCTCAATGAACAAAGTGATTCGAGAACTCCGCGATCTTTTTCGGTCCCAGGCGGAAGAATTTGATAGAGATTTTCGATTGGTGACCACGGACGATTTGCCTCTGGTTCGGGGGGATGAATCCCAAACCTACCGAATATTGTCTAATCTCTTGTCCAATGCGTTTAAGTTCACCTCCTCAGGAGATGCCATCACCCTGTCGGCCGAGGCGACCCCTCCCGGGGCCGTGACCGTGACGGTTTCCGATACCGGTCCCGGTATTCCGGCCCGGGACCTTCCCCATTTGTTCCATCGTTTCAAAACCGCCGAGAACGCTGGAAGGGATGTGAAAAAACAACAGGGTACCGGGTTGGGCCTCGCCATTGCCCTCTCCCTCACCGAAGCCCAAGGGGGCCAGTTGACCGTTAGTTCAGAGCAGGATCAAGGAACCACTTTTCGTTTTACACTTCCCCAGAGTCACCCCACGTGACCGCCTCCCTCCTGTTGGTGGAAGACGATCCGGGGATGGCGGCCATGACGCGACGGGTTTTGGTTCAGGCTGGTTATCATGTGACGGTTGCAGTTTCGGCGGAGGAGGGCCTTTCTCTCATCCAACAAAGCCAACCCGACCTGGTGATTTCGGATCTTCAACTTCCCGGCATTACCGGTCTGAAAATGTGTGAGATTTTGAAAGGGAACAAGGCCACCGCCTCCCTTTCCTTTATTTTGGTAACGGTGTTAGGAAAAACACAGGAAAAAGTTTTGGGATTGCGAACGGGGGCTGATGATTATTTAACCAAACCTTACGAACCCCAGGAACTCTTGGCGCGTGTTGAGGCGGTATTGCGGCGCTCGCGTGACGCGGGACAGGTTCAAACGTGCTACCGCCTGGGGGATCTCCTGGTCGATGCTTCTCGTCGTGAGGTTACCCTTAAAGGCCGTCCCATCACCTTGCGACGCAAGGAATACGAACTCCTTCTCACCTTCATTCGAAAACCCGGACGACTTTGGACACGGGAAGCGCTCGTTTCCTCGCTCTGGGGGGACGATGTGGTGGTGACCCCCAATACACTGGAAGCCCACATTAAAAATCTGCGGGCTGGTCTCGGGTCGTGTGGAAAGTGGATTGAAACCTTGGTGGGGGAAGGATACCGCTTCAACGACCGTTCGAGCTAACTATCCTTTTTTTAGGTCCCCGCTTTTCAGACATATTTCAGGTGGTGTTCAGCCTCATTCCAGACCGTTTGATTAATATTCTCTTGGAAGGGGTAACCCTTCCGGATGAAATTATTCTCATGAGGAGGAATGATGAAAACCTTAAAAATACTGTTGGCTGTCTGTCTGATTGGCGCGGCGGCCGCTTGCAGTCGTAATTCAAAAGACAAGTTCTTCGGAACAGATACGCCGTCGTCCAGTGATGCGGCGGTTCCCGACACGAACTTAACAGCGGCCCCTGTGGAAGAACAGTTAATGAACAAAGTGGCCACAGGAATTCTTGCGGAAATTACGGGGAGCAACATCCACGCCCTTTCCGCCCCGTCGGCGCTATCCAATTGTTCGCCCGGGGACGTGACGTTTAGTTCCACAACGTATCATTATCCACCGGCCGTGCACGGGTCTTCGCAAGTCTATACCGTCAATGGGACGACGTATTTTTCCGCCAACAACTACACGAGTTCCGGTGGAACGCTGGTCTTTCTTGTAGAAAAAAATGGGACCTGCCTAAAAAACTCGTCCATCTACGGAACCTTGTCCGTCACCGGGAGTTCCTACACGCAATGGGCTGACGTCAACTACCAATTAAAATACAGGTATTATTATTATAAATACAACTACAATTACAAAGGAGATCTGCTCGTCATTGACGGGTCCTACACCATCGGTTCTGAAACCGGAACCACCCAATACCCATTCAAGTGGACCATTAACATCTAAAAGAAATCGCCAGGAGGCCTCTCCCCGCTTATCGGGAGAGTGTCTTTCTGGGGACGGGGTTCAAGGGCGGTAAGGGAATTGCAAAATCATGTAAAATCGGGAAATGACGAAACATCGATGTTTTGATTTTGTAGGGAAATAAGCTCAACCCATGGCCCCGATTTCTTCAGGTGCTTGGAAAGCGTTGAACGCCCGTCTGGAACGGTTGGGGGTGTTTGAAGCGGATTTGGAAGAACGGTTTGTCCGATCGGGGGGACCGGGGGGGCAAAACGTCAATAAGGTTTCCAGTTGCGTCCTGTTGGTCCATGTTCCTTCCGGCGCCACCGTTCGGTGTCAGGAAGATCGATCCCAAACGCTCAACCGTTATCGGGCCCGCCAGCGGTTGGCGGAAAATTTAGAAGAGAAACTGTTGGGGGCGGCGAGCGCCAAGCGTCAGGCGGTCGAACGAATTCGACGTCAAAAACGCCGCCGGGGTCGTCGCTCAAAAGAAAAAATGCTCGCGGCCAAACGGCATACCGCCGAACGGAAAGAAAACCGTCGCCCCCCGAATTTGTCCGAAATCTGAATTTCTTTACAGAGACCGAAAGGAAACTAGTTTTTGGGTTTGTTCGTTCCAGAGAGCGAGGGGGATGCATTTCAAGCTGCTCCAGAGTGTAAGGCGGGTGACGTTTTGGAATTCCGGGTTTTCGTCAAAACATTTTTGCAGGCGGTAGTTGGGGATCCGACTGTTGTAGTGATGGATGTGGTGGAGGCCAATGCTTCCGGTGAACCATTGGAGTATTTTCGGTAAAACGTAGTAGGAACTTCCTTTCACGGACGCTTCAAAATAATCCCATTCATTGTCCCGTCGCCAATAGGTGTCTTCGTATTGATGTTGGATGTAAAACAACCACGACCCCATCACACAGGACAAGAAAGTGATGGGAACCTGTACCAATAAAAAATTCTTGAAACCAATGGTTTGCCAGGCCACGAGTCCCACGACCAAGAGGGCGAGGTTCGTGAGGTGAACACTTTTCCATTCACGTTTCCAGGATTTAGGAATGTTGAGGGGGAGCCGGTGAACAAGACCAAATTGTAAGAAAGGACCCACGATGAACATGGTGAGGGGATGGCGGTACATTCGGTATTTGAATTGCCCCCATCGGGACAGGCCTTTGTATTCGGTTACGGTTAACAAATCAATGTCACCAAAGCCCCGTTTGTCTAAATTTCCGGAAGTGGCGTGGTGAATGGCGTGGGTTTTTTGCCAATATTGGTAGGGGGACAACGTTAAAACACCTATCCAAAACCCTACGAAATCGTTGGCTTTCCGTGAACTAAAGAAAGAACCATGTCCGGCGTCGTGTTGAATGATGAACAATCGGATGACAAGAAGTGTGGTGGGAACCGTCAAGAGAAGTGTGATCCAATAAGAATAGGCCAAACTTTTATAGGCGATAAACCACATGAGGCCAAAGGGCACCGCGGTGTTGATGATTTGCCAAACGCTTCTTCCAGTGCTGGGTTGTGCGTAGGCGTGCAGTTTTGCGATTTTGGGAAGCGCATCCACCTGCGTGTAAGAAACATCCAACTTGGGTGCAAACGTATTAGGAACGGCCATTAAATCCTTTTGGGAGAGCCCATGGCTGTGACGGGGGGATCCAGTGTTTCATTATACGCCATTTTAGGCCTTCCCACCACGAAATGTTGGGCTCAGGCGCAAAAGAACCTTTTCATCAATGGCGTATTGCGTTGGGGGTCACGGCGGGATGGGCCGGTGGGGAGGAATCGGATTTACCCAATCGTCTCCAAACAGCGTTGATCCGCGCCAAGACCAGCGTGGGTTTGATGGGTTTCAGAAGATAATCGTCGGCCCCCATGTCGAGGGCTTGAAAGCGATTTGCGTCACCGGTGTCGCCAATTAAGCCCACGATGGGTAACCCAGTTTTTCCCACGATTCCCCGGATCCCTTTGATCACGTCAAATCCATCCACGTGGGGCATGTGGACATCCACCATCATCAGGTCCGGGTTGGTTTGGCTGGCGGCCACCAAGGCTTCACGACCGTCCGCCGCTTCGATGACTTCAAAACCAGAATTGGCCAGGAGGGTATGAAGCATCGTCCGGAGTACCGGATCGTTATCCGCAATGAGAATTCGCCGTGCGCTGGGAGAAGGGGGAGATTGGAATTTTTCTACGGGTTGGGGCTTTTCCCCTTCCTTTAAAACCAGATGAGAGGAAATTTCCTCCAGGGAGGTATCCCCCCGCGTCAGGTGCCAAAGGGCATCTTGCCGTAGCGTTTTAAGATCCCCTTTGTTTTCGGCGATGGAATGCAAAGTGGAGGCGTCGCCCCCCTGATAAATCCGGTCACGAAGTTCTCGGTTCATATGTAAGAACTCCAAAAGGGCCAGTTGTCCCACGTACCCGCTGAATCCGCAGAACGAACATCCTCCGGGATGATACAGGGTCGGTTCATACGTATAATAACGCATCCAACGCACGACGAAAGGGGGGATCTCTTCATACGGAACGGGTCTCCGGCAGGAGGCGCAGAGTCGTCGAACGAGTCGTTGGGCGGTGATGGCTAAGAGAACGGGGGCGAGTTTAAACCGGTCCACTCCCAAATCAATTAACCGATTGATCGCGGAAAGGGCGTTGTGGGTTTCCAATGTTGTAATAACCAGGTGTCCTGTCACAGCGGCCTGGAAAACAGTGGATGCTGTTTGCGCGTCTCTCATTTCTCCCACAAAAATGGCGTCCGGTTTTTGCCGCAGGACGGATTGAAGGGCGGTGGCGAAGGTCATTCCCTGTCGCTCATTGACGTGAACTTGGCTCATGCCTTCCAGTCGATATTCAACCGGATCCTCAAGCGTAATGATGTGGATGTCCGGAGATTTTAATTTGTTCAGGAAACCGTAAAGCGTTGTGGTTTTTCCGGACCCCGGAGGTCCTGTGACGACAATCACGCCCTGGGGCAGGTTGAGCAAGGTTTCCATTCGGGCCACGTTGGTGGAACCAAATCCCATATCCAGAAGTGACCGATGCGCCGAACGGGGGTCCAAGAGGCGGACCACGATCTTCTCTCCGAAAGAGCTGGGAAAACATGAGATCCGCAACTCGATGTCATTGCCCGATACTCGGATTTGGGCCCGCCCCTCTTGGGGTTTGGGCGGGTCGGTCCCATCCAGGTTTCCCATCCTCTTGATGCGAGAAACCAGCGGCCCCGCCCCGATGTCGCGCGGTACTGTCATGACATTGCGCAAGGTCCCGTCGATGCGGAAACGAACTTCCGTCCCCCGCTCCCCCTGTTCAATGTGAACGTCCGAGGCGCGGGTTAAAATCGCTTTGGTGAGCAAGCTGTTCACCAGCGTGTTGACCGGTGCCCAGATATCCGGTTCTTCCGTGAGGAGGGGCGTGTGGGTTTCGGGGTCGACGAATTCACATCGATTGTCTACGCCGAGCCGTTCAACCAAAGCGGAGACACCGAAGTCCGCCTGATAAGAGGCCGAAATCAGTGAGAGAATCTGGTTCGGGGTGCCGTAAAAGGGGACGATCTCTCGACCCGAAATCGCGGCCAGGTCGGCTTGGGCATCCAAATCAAGGGGATTGACCATGGCGACGTCCACTCTGTTTTCTTGGGTTCGCACCGGGAACACCTGAAGGCGTTGGCACAGGGTTTCGGGGAAGAACACCCTGCCCCATCGGTCAGTGCCCACCGTCCCGGTAGGAATGGGGGGAATTTGGTGATGGGTGTGAACCGCTTCACAGATGAAATCTTCCGTGGCGTGGGCGCCCGCAATAAGCCCGTCGGCTAAGCTGGGGATCCTCTCCTTTCTCAATGTGTCAATCACCTCAGGTTTAAGGGAGGAACATGTCGCCAACGTGCGGGCGAGCCATTCGTCGACGAATCGATGATTTTCGGTCATAAAACCGTCCCTCCGAACAGACCCGAAGTGACTGATGGAAGTGCCGGGGTGTCTTATTCAGTATGAGAGGATAACGTTCTCCTGTCAATGGCTTCCGCGTTTGCTATTTTAAGGCCATGAAGACAACTCTCCCAGAGTTAAAAACAACACCTCGACCCCTTCGAGTTTTATTGACGGGAGCCACAGGGTATGTGGGCGGACGGCTCTTAAAAGATTTAGAAGCGGCAGGGCATCAGGTCCGTTGTTTGGTGCGCCGTCCGGAATTACTTAAGGGGCGTACGGGACTCACCACCGAGGTGTTTCGCAGCGACCTTTCGGATTACACCACCTTGGTGGAGGCTTTGCGCGGTGTGGACGCGGCGTATTATTTGGTTCACGCCATGGGGTCACCGGTCGATTTTGAAAACGAAGATCGGCGATTGGCGGATATTTTTTCCCGCGCCGCCCGGGCGGCGGGTGTGGGACGAATCATCTATTTGGGCGGCCTGTGCCCGCCGGCGGACCTGGATCTGTCCCCCCATTTGCGCAGTCGCCTGGAAGTGGGGCAATTGTTCCACGCGTCGGGAGTCCTTACGTTGGAGTTTCGGGCCTCGATCATTTTGGGGTCTGGAAGCCTTTCCTTTGAAATTATTCGAAGCCTTGTGGAACGGCTCCCGGTGATGGTCACCCCCCATTGGGTGCGCGTGAAAGCCCAACCTATTTTTATTGATGATGTGTTGTCGTATCTTCTCCAGGCCTTGACCATTCCCCTCACCAAAAACCAGGTTTATGAAATTGGGGGGGCGGACGTCATGTCGTACGATACCCTCATGGGGGAATACGCCCGCCAACGGGGACTTCGGCGGTGGATGATTCCGGTTCCCGTTCTCACCCCGCGCCTATCGGGGATTTGGCTTAATCTGGTGGCCCCGGTGTATGCCCGCATCGGCCGGAAGTTGGTGGAAAGCATTCGTCATTCCACTGTAGTAAACCACGATATCGCCCTCCGGGATTTTAGTGTTCGTCCGTTGGGGGTTAAGGAATCGCTCGCACGGGTTTTACAGGGAGAAGAGCGTCACTTCAATATGACCCGTTGGGCCGACGCCGTGTCCAGCCAATCAAACGAAAGGGCCTGGCGCGATGCCCCTTGGGGGGTTCGCATTGTGGATTACCGTCAACTCCAGAGTGGGTTGACCCCTGACCAAGCGTTTGGCCGGATCCAACGGATTGGGGGAAAAAACGGGTGGTATTTCTTTAACTTTCTCTGGCGGTTGCGGGGTTGGGTGGACGCCCTGGTCGGCGGTGTGGGCCTACGTCGGGGACGGCGGGATCCCGTGGAGTTGCGCGTGGGGGATGCCCTGGACTATTGGCGCGTGGAAGCCATTGAGCTCGGTCAACGGGTTCGGTTACGGGCGGAAATGAAGCTTCCGGGCCGAGCTTGGTTGGAATTTGAAGTCAAACCTCACCCGGCCGGCTGCGAGATCCATCAAACAGCGATCTTTGATCCCCTGGGACTGTGGGGATTGGTGTATTGGTATGCCCTTCTCCCCATCCACGTCTGGATCTTTAGCGGGATGCTAAAACGGATTGGGCGCGCGTAACGCCTCTTTTTCGTCGATGCTATTGAAAATTCAATTTTTTACTATGTATAATTTTCGGCCAAAGGATACTAACAGTGGGAGGTACCTCTTGTGATCGCTTGTGAACGACTGACGCGCAAATACGGAACCCTGACCGCGGTGGACCGGGTGTCCTTTGAAATTAATCAAGGGGAGATTGTGGGCCTCTTAGGCCACAACGGAGCGGGGAAAACCACCATCATGAAAATGATGACCGGTTACCTGGAACCCACGGAAGGTCGAGTTTTGGTGGATGGAAAAGATATGGATGACCATCGACGACCGTCCCAATCTAAAATCGGATACCTCCCTGAAAACGGCCCCCTTTATCCCGACATGACCGTTTTGGATTTTCTTTCCTTTACCGCCGACCTGCGCGGAATTCCCATGGAGAGGCGCGATCAAGCCGTTCGGGATGCCCTTCAGAAAACGGACCTTTTGGCGAAAGGCGCCCAAAGTATTCAAACCCTTTCGCGGGGCTACCGCCAGCGTGTGGGCGTGGCCCAAGCTCTGATCCACAAACCCCCGATTTTGATTTTGGACGAACCCACCAACGGGTTGGATCCTTCCCAAGTTCTTCAAATGCGGTCTCTCATCCGGGATTTGGGGCGAGGGTCCATTGTGGTCCTCTCCACGCACATTCTGCAAGAAGTGGAAGCCGTGTGCGACCGGGTGCTCATCGTGCTCAATGGCCGTCTGGTCATGGACAAAAAACTATCGGAACTGAAAGCCAGCGAACGCCTGTTGGTGACCGTGGACCGATCGCCTCGGGAAGCCGAACCCGCCTTACGGGAGTTGGACGGGGTCGAGGGCGTTGACCATTTGGGGGGGCAGGAGGGGGAACACCGCTACGCCCTTTCGCTCCGGGAAGGTCGCCCCGTGAGGGAGGCGGCTCCAACGGTCGCCCGGGGTCTCGTCCAAAAAGGGTTTGCGGTGTATTCGCTTGCGCCCGAACGACGCGATCTTGAAACAGTTTTCCGGGAAGTGAACACACAACACGAATCCGCAGAGGAAGGAGGACGCCGATGAAAAACAATATCGTGCGCGTCGCTCGGAAAGAATGGGCCAGTCTTTTCGGGTCGCCGACCGCTTACATTTTTTTAGGGGCTTTTTTGGCTGTGACTCTTTTTGCCTTTTTCTGGGTGGACACTTTTTTCGCTCGGAACCTGGCGGACGTTCGGCCTCTTTTTGAATGGATGCCGGTTTTGCTTATTTTCCTTATGAGCGCTGTCACCATGCGGATGTGGAGCGAAGAGCGGCGTATGGGGACCCTTGAATTTCTTATGACATTGCCGGTCAAAACAACGGATTTGGTTTTGGGTAAGTTTTTAGCTTGTTGGCTTTTGGCTGTGACCGCCCTCGCGCTCACCTTGCCGCTTCCGATCACCGTCTCTTTTATGGGGCCGTTGGATTGGGGCCCTGTCCTCGGTGGGTATCTGGCGGCCTGTTTTTTAGCGGCGGCCTACGCGGCGGTGGGACTCTATATCTCGAGCAAAACCGATAGTCAAATCGTCAGTTTAATTCTCTCCGTTTTAGCGGGGGCGGCGTTTTATGTGGTGGGGTCCGACCTGCTCACGGCGTTTGTGGGAAACCAGGGGTCCGAAACCCTTAAACTTTTGGGCACCGGGTCCCGCTTCGAGTCCATCACCCGTGGGGTTTTGGATATCCGTGACATCTATTACTACGTGAGCCTTTCGGCGGTTTTCTTGGCGTTAAACACCTATGCTCTTGAAACCCTTCGCTGGTCGCGGGAACAGGCGCGCCCGAACCACAAAACGGCTCTTTTGACCACGGGGCTTCTTTGCGCCAACTTTTTGGCGGCGAACCTGTGGCTGAAACCCGTCGCTTTTTTGCGCACAGACATGACGAAGGGAAAGGTCTATTCCATTTCACCCGCCACGAAAGGTGTTCTCTCCCAATTGCGCGAACCCTTGTTGATTCGGGGCTATTTTAGCGCCAAAACACATCCTCTCTTGGCCCCCCTGGTTCCGCGGATACGGGATCTGATCTTGGAATACCAAACGGTATCTGGCGGGCGTGTGCGCTCGGAATTTATCGACCCCATGGAACAACCGGCTCTGGAAAAAGAAGCGGCGGAGAAATATGGGATTAAACCTGTTCCGTTCCAAGTGGCCGACAAATACCAATCCGGATTGGTGAACTCCTATTTTAATATCCTCGTTCGGTATGGAGACCGGCATGAAGTGCTCGGTTTTGACAGTTTGATCGACGTGAAACAAGAGACCGAGACGAAAATTAATGTGGAACTGCGAAACCCTGAATACGATGTGACACGGGCGATTAAAAAAGTTCTTCAAGGATACCAGAGCGAATCCGATCTGTTCGCCACACTTCACCAACCGGTGACGTTGACCTGTTACATTTCTCCCGACAAAGAATTGCCGGAATCCTTTCGGGAATTTCGTGGTCAAATCGTGGGGATTTTGGAAGAAATGAAGAAAGACGCGGGAGAAAAGTTTACTCCCCTGTTCAAAGATCCCCGCGAAGGGGATGGGGCTCTCGCCCAAGACCTGGCGAAAAAGTTCGGGATTCAACCCCTACGCGCGTCGCTTTTCGACACCCAAACGTTTTATTTCTCACTTCTCTTAAACGATGGGAAAAAGGCCGTGATGATTCCTCTTCCCAAAGATTTGACCGCGGCGGGGTTTCGCCAAAGCATTGAATCTGGGCTGAAACGCTACTCCACGGGCTTTTTGAAAACCGTAGCCCTCGTCACGGCACCTCCGGAACCCCACTACACCCCGGCCGACGGGTTCGCCATGAAACCGGAAAAGACGTTTGAACAGCTCAAAAACAAGTTAACCCAAAACCATTCGGTGGTTCCGGTGGATTTAAAAGACGGTCGTGTTCCGGGTGAAACGGATCTTCTGTTCGTGGTTGCGCCCAAAGACATGGACGAAAAGCAAGTGTTTGCTGTGGATCAGTTCCTCATGAAAGGGGGGACGGTGGTCCTGTTCACTTCCCCGTTCAACGTCAAAACGAGTCCCTTAGCGGTGACTTTTCAAAAGAGTGGGTTGGAGGAATGGTTGGGTCACCAGGGGATCTCGCAAGATCAGCAAATGGTTTTGGACCCGCAAAACACACCCTTCCCTCTTCCTGTGGAACGGCGTGTGGGGCCCTTTGTGTTCCAGGATATGCAACTGATCAACTATCCCTACTTTGTGGATGTTCGGGGGCCGGGATTGGCCGGGAATGTGGTAACCGATGGCCTTCCCCAAATGACGGTTCACTGGGCGGCCCCTGTTCTGGTGGACAAGGAAAAGAATATCGGTCGACAGGTGACGGACCTGTTGAAGAGTTCACCGGAAGCTTGGACGTCGGCGTCCACCAGTGTGCTCCCCACGTCCCAACCCAACAAGTCCTTTGGGTTTACCCCGAGCGGGCCCCGTGGCGCTCAACCCATCGGGGTCACGGTGGAAGGGACCTTCGAATCTTTCTTTAAGGGGAAAAAGTCACCGCTTCTGCCGGAAGGGAAAAAAGATCCTAAAGCCAAACCCCCGGAAGAGGTGGTGTTTAGTTCTGTCATTGAAAAATCGGCCGAATCCGCTCGCTTGATCATCGTTGGGTCGAACGATTTCATGACCGACGAAATCTTGCGGTTTACGAGTTCGGTCGGTCGAACGCCCTATCTGAATTCTCTTCAATTTGCGGAAAATGTGGTGGATTGGTCTCTGGAAGATCGGGGACTTTTGACCATTCGGGGACGGGGCCAATTCGCCCGGGTCTTAAACCCCATGACCCGATCCAAACGAATTTTCTGGGAATACCTGAACTACGGGCTGGCCTTGGCCGGTTTAACCGGACTGTGGGGTGTCACCCGTGGCCGGCGTCGCCGTCATTTGGCTAAAATCCCCATGATCCTTGCGGAGCGGAGGGCGTCCTCATGAACATCAAATCGAAACTGTTGTTGGGTCTCCTGGTTGGGCAAATTTTCCTGGCGGGTGTCTTCTTTTTGAATCGACGCGGGAGTGGGGCTTTCGAATCCAGCGAATCTCTGTTGGGTATCGAAAAGGGAGACTACGATAAAGTCACCATTACCGAACCCCTAAAACCTCCGCTGACGCTCACTTACACCGATGGAAAATGGGTGATCCCTGAACGGGCCGGTATTGTTGTGTCTCCCGAAAAAATGGCTCAAACCATCGAGAAGCTTGTGGGATTAAAAAAGTCCTGGCCCGTGGCGGACACAACCTCCGCTCAAAAACGGCTCAAGGTTTCCGAGACGGAGTTTGAAAAGAAAGTGGTTTTTTTTAGAAAAGAAAAAGAGAAAGAAACCGTTTACGTGGGTTCCTCCCCCGAATTCCGAAAAGCCCATCTGCGCCCGGCCGATTCAAAGAAGATTGTTCTGGAAGAGTTTTCTGCCCATGAATTATCCACCAATCCCACGGATTGGGAAGTCAACACGTCTTCTGTTCCAGCGGTAGGCACAACCAGCAACCCGTGATGACGTAGGCTAAATCCTATCCTGGCCGATTCTTTTGAAAGCTGTCAAGAGCCGTGAACTGATGGAGTCTAACGGAATAGCAGGATCAAAGAGGTCCTGATTAATTCCCCCATATTCGATCTCTCGTCGACTTAAACGGGAGCAACGATCCTACCCCTTAAAATCATTTCTCGCTGTTCCCCAGATAAACCGATAAGGCCCTTTGACTGATGGACGCCCTTTCACCAAAACGGTAAAAAATGGGGGGTGAATTTTGGAGGGGGCAAAAAAGGGCTGGGGTTGTGATTTATTTTTTAACCGCGTGCGGGGGCGGGCGGTCGCAGAACTCGCGACCCCGGGGGCGGTTTCTCCCCCGGGACATTTCCCCATTGCAATAGGGGCGATTTCTTCAACTTTATTTTCTTAGGCCTCTTTTGGTTGTTTGCCCTGGATTTGTAAGCCAACAATTTCTTCCATGACCCCCTCTGCCGGTTCTGGGGACATACTTGTGGCAGGAGAGCCCTGCCATGAAAATCCCGAAGAGGCGTTGTCATCATTGTCACCGTTGGTTTCAGTCGGATCCCCGCTTTGCCGCTTCCCAAAAATATTGTTCCCATGCGCAATACCGCCGTGAAAGTCGGTTGGCATCGCACCGCCGTTGGTGGAGCAAAAACGGCCGGGAAACGGATGTGGCCCGAGCCTCTAAACACGGAAGCTGGGCCAAGGAAAAGCACTATTGGGCTACCTGTCGCTCAAAACATCCAGATTACTGAGCGGCGTCGCGCAAAAATCCTCATTTTGCGTCGTTGAAAGTTCCCCATCCCCCCGAGGATGGGCGTAGAGCATCCTTCCATAGGCTTAAAAAAACAAACCTGGATTCCATTGAATGACCTCACTGGATGAATTATTCCGATTCGGCTAGAGACTGGGTTTTACGGTTTTTGAGGCGATAGGAGGTTCCTTCGATACGGATCACGTCGGAATGGTGGACGAGGCGGTCGATGATGCCTTTGGCGCAGACCATGTCGTGGAATATTTTTCCCCAGTCTTTGAAGGCTCGGTTGGTCGTAATGACCGTGGAGGCTCTTTCATAGCGGGCGTCGACGACATTGAAGAGGAACTCGCCTTGTTTTTGGTCTAAGGACAGCCTCCCCAGTTCATCAATGATCAGCAAGGGGGGATGGGTGTAGAGCTTCATGGTTTTGTGGAGGCTATGGTCGGCCTGGGAGGCCTGAAGATGGTTGACCATATCGACGGCCTTGGTGAAGAGGGTCCTCACCCCGGCGAGGGCGGCTCTGTGACCCAGCGCTGTTGCCAGATGGGTTTTGCCCAAGCCGTTGCCGGCAATAAACACCAGCCCTTCGCATTTCTCAACAAATCGGAGCTCAAAGGCCTCGATGATTTTGGCCCGCGGGATGGCCGTGGGATGGGCCCAGTCAAAGGCGTCGAGGGTTTTGATGGAGGGAAACCGTGCCTGGCGTAGGCGGGATTGAACCTGGCGCTCAAATTTGGCGCTCACCTCGTTGGACAACAAACGTTTCAAGAAAGTTTCGTGGGACAAATTGTCTTTCCCTGCCTTCGCCAGAAGATCGGCGTAGGATTCCGCGCTGATGGGGAGGTTGAGGTAGTCGAGCATAGTGGGGATGGTATCCGGGGCGGATTTAAGAACGATGGGCGGTGAACGCTGCCTCACGCGGAGGGACCTCCTGTGGGATCGGAATCCAAGTCATAGATGTTCAAATCAGGGTCCGGGGTTTCGATCTCATTCCATTCTGGCTGTTGCGGAATCTCTAGCGTAGGAAGTTCCGGTAGTCCGTTGGCGGCGCGGCGTTGCAAGAGAATGTTCTCTACGTAGGAGGAACCAAAAGCATTGCAGGTGATGGCGTGTTCCATGGCGGAACCGACTTCATTTTTGCCATAGGTGGTGACAAGGGTCAGGATGTGCCGAAGGTGTCGGATCGGGGGGAGCTGGGCGGCCACCAAGCCATCGAGAAAGGTTTTGGCGATGGGACCCAATTCCGCAAACCGTTTGTGGAGAATGGTGTGAAAATATTTTCTTTTTGTGGCGAGAATGCCTTCAAAGTGTTTAGGATTGTCGATCACCTGCCCGCGATCGTAGGAGCGTTTGTGTGAAGCGATCTCTTGGGAATCCAAAAAAAGGTGGACGTCGGTGGGGGTCGCCTTAAGAACCAACGTTTTATAAGCGTCTTTGTGGGGAACGGAATAGAAGTTGGCGTCAAATCGGACGAGGGCCTGATGGCTGGAGCGGACGGCGCGGGTGACACGAGAATCATAGGGCCGTGTGGGAAGAAGCAAAAGGAATGGCTTTTCGTGGGTCAGACGATCGATAGGGCGTTCACGGGTGGTTCTGTGGATTCGAACATTGGCGCTGTCATCGAGCCATCTCTGAACGTCTTTATTAATCTCCGGCCACGCTGGCATGCGACCTGCCAGAAAGTTTGCCCGTAGAAAATAAATGCCATTTTCGACTTTCCCTTTCTCATTGCCCCGGGCAATGTTGCAGGGGACAGGCTGGAATCCAAAGACCCCTGCGAATTCCATGAACGACGGGTTGAACCGAATATCGGCGCCAAAGCGGGAGAGAACAACCTGGCGAAGATTGTCATAAAGAATTTTAGTGGGAATCCCGCCAAAGGCGCGGAAGGCATTGATGTGGCACTGAACAAAATCTTCCAGGCACTGGGACAGAGTGAATTCCACATACATCAATCGTGAATAGCTGAGGACCATAACGAACGCGGATAAGTTTCGCCGGGTCTTGCCAACCAAAACGGAGCCACAATGCGCCCAATCGCACTGGGCTTGTTGGCCGGGGGGTGTTTCGATGCGGAGGAAGACCGGTTTGACTTTCACCCGCAGGTCACGCAGGTGTCGTTGGAGGATGCGAAGGCTCCCGCGGAATCCCTGATTGTGAAGCTCCCGCAAAAGGACAGGGGCCGGCAGTTTGGGGTAGTCCACAAGGCGTTCAACAAGATACGACGCGAAGGGGGCCACCCGCGATGGTCCACAGGCGCGGGTCACCACCGGCACCCGCTCCGAGCGAAGCGCTCGCCGAACGGTTTTCCTGTCGAGATTCAGGCGCCTGGCGATATGAGCAATGGGGACTTTTTCGGTCCTGTGTAGCCGTCGGATTTCTGCCCAGAGTTCTGCGTTCATGGGTTTATGATGCCACAGTTACCCCATGGAAACCATATCGTTTGGTTTTGCAAACACCTCCCGATCCACCAGAAAAGAGACAATTCCGTCGACAGACCCCGCCATCGCGTCTTGTTTTGCAAACAAGGCCGGGGGTCTCAACATCGCCAAGTATCCGACGGGATCCCGTCGCATCGCGTCTTGCTTTGCAAACACACATCGCGATACCCGCATTCTCTCGCGCGTTTGATTGCGGTTTCTTTGGGTGTAGTCCGGGTGGCTGGCGCGGTAGTCTTTCCAATACGTGGGGTATTCCAGCGCCCACGTCCGCATTTTACCTACTCGCCCTGAACAATAACCGGGGTTTTTGGCCCGCCACCCCTGATCGGCCAGCTTTTTTCGGGCGCGCCGGCAGGAGAGCTTTCCACACGCCTTTTGAATCCTGCGGGTACGGGCGTCCGGAACATACCCTTCCCCACAAATCATGCAACGTCGTCTCTTCATGGCCGTCACCCCCTCATTAAGTCAAGGGTGCCACCACATCACTATTTAGTCGAGATTTGTTTCTTTACAGCCAGGTTAGGCTGGGGAAGGGATTACGACGTTTTGCTGGGGATTCTCTAATGGCGCATAACCGGGGAAAACAAAGAGACGTCTCTCAGTCTGCGAATTGGTTTGGAAAAGTCGAAATGCCGATGTCTCGCCTGGGTCTTGATGCCAAATCATTTTCACCTTCTG